>JAFAAT010000184.1 GCA_023426425.1 Bacteroidota bacterium
CCCTCACCACTATACTCAGAAAACCAGCTCACCAAAATTCCCTCAGATGCATTGCATCACCACCTCAAACTACGCCTAACTACTTCCACAATGCACAATCACAATTTCCTAACTATCCCAGGTCACCACATATGCACCACCCGGTCACCAGGCATCAACCACCCTTCAATCAGGTTCAACACAGTTCTGACTAATGCATAATTTTAATGTAAATCAGATGATTATGCCAATATTTCAGGAAACACTGCTAAACCTCGTTAGCACAACCAAAATCTCCATATAATCAATTGATGTACCAGGTTTAGAAGGATACTAAACCTGCTGAATTGTCACGCTGCCACTACCCTACACTATTCCCAACTGCTTCATCAGTATGGTGGCATTGTTCGATGTCGAACAGCCATGCTTTAACTGGTAGTCAAACAGCAGCTCATTGCCCTCTAGGCTGCTCTCAAAATGATAATTGGATACCTGCCCCCGGTACTCCTCCTCCAGCGAACAAAGCACTGTATCATGCGTGGCCACAATCCCTATCGCATTCAGCCGGATCAGCTTCTCCATGATAGATCTCGTGCCGTTCTGCTTGTCTGTAGTATTGGTGCCCCTAAGCGGCTCGTCCAGCAATATAAGATATGGCTGTTCCGATGCCGAAGCCTCCCTCATAATCTCACTGATCCTGTTCAGCTCCGCCCGGAAATAAGAAATATCATCCTGCACCGAGTCTGTGATCCTCATAGCCGTGTACAGCTTCACTAACGGAAGCGTGGCCGCTCCAGCCCTCACCGGCAGACCACAATAGCCCAGCACCAGGTTCACACCCACCGTCCTGATAAATGTGCTTTTGCCGGTCATGTTGGCACCTGTAAGAAGATAAAAATATTCCCTGCGCCCCAACTCAAACTTGTTGCCCACCGCACCTTTCTGCAAAAGTGGATGCGCCATACCCTCAGCCTGATACACATTCTCACCTACCCTTACCTCCGGGTACACCTGCTCCGGATGATTGAATGCATACGTGCCCAAAGAAATAAAATAGTCAGCCTCTGTAACACTCTTCAATCCCTCAGCCATCGCAGCCTTGTGCGTCCTGCGCCACTGCTCAAGCCTCAGACAACATTGCAAATCAAACAACACAAATGAGTTCATCAACGGCCCCACCATCTGGTTATACCTGCTCTCAAACAGATGCGCCAGCTTCTTCAGCCTTGCAATAGCCAGCGATGCTGCCTGTGCATCCTTGTCCCACGACACCGTCTCAAACTGCTCCTGCCCCAATTCCGCTAGCAACGCTTCATACTTGCCTATCAGTTTGGCAGATCTCGCTACATAGTTTGCCGTCTCCTTTATCGCCTTGGCATTGAACCCAAGGATCGTCCAGTTGATCACCACCACCAGGGTAAAAAACGGCAGCATAGAATAACCGAGTGCTGCAAGTACTATCAGCCCCACCACCACCACAGGCATCACCACAGCAATCACTCGGAAGAACCACCTGGTAACAAAAAAATCAGGCATCTCCAGCCAATCCAGTATCTTCTGCAGGTCTCCGCGTTTCTCCTCCCAACCTGCACCTGCCACCCTGAAACCCACACACATATCCGGTTTCTCCGCCACTTCCTTCACAACAGACTGTCTGCCCAATATCTCCTCCTGCCCGGCATAGGGATATTGCAAAAGCTTTGCAAGCGCGCTCGCTCCCTCCTCCGTAGCCGTCCTGCATAGCAACTGGTATACAGATCGTTCGCCAAAGAAATCCAGGTCGTACGTGTAAGGGTGTTTACTATCCGTGTATTCTCTCCCGCTCCTGAAGCTGGAGATATCTCCCTGTAAAGCCGCAAGCTCATTCTCAAGAGTGCCTATTCTCCTAAGTACTTGAGTCTCCCTGATCTCCTCCTGCCCATGCCGGCGCACAAACACGAGGAATATCGCACAGATACCTGCTAGTGTAAACCCACTACCAGGCAGCTGTTCCTTCAACAGAAACCAAACAGCAGCCAGGATCATCACGCCCACCACCAGCCTGATTCTGACTAGCAGCTTCAGCCTCTTCTGAATAGTAGCTAGTTCTGCCTGGGCTTCAGCTAGTCTCTTTTGGTAAAATTCTGTGGGATTGACCGCCATTAATTCACAGGCTGCTCTGCAGTAAGATGCCCCACATTGAGTTCCTTATTCGCTCTCTCAGCTTCCTCTATCGGCCCAAAATCAGAGAGTGCCTCTCCTCTGCCCTTACGTACAAGCGTTGTATGCTCGTAATGCACAGAAGGCTTACCATCAGCCGTGACGACAGTCCAGCCATCTTCCAATGTGTGCACCCGATGTGTACCCAGGTTAATCATGGGTTCAATAGCCAGCACCATTCCTTCTTTCAATCGCTTGCCATCTCCTCTGCGTCCATAGTTCGGCACCTGAGGATCCTCATGCAGCTTCTTTCCCACACCATGTCCCACCAATTCACGCACCACACCATAGCCATTCAGCCTGTGCGTATGGTTTTCTACCGCAAAGGATATATCTCCTACACGGTTATTCTCCTTAGCCTCAGCAACTGCCTTAGCCAGAGACTCCTTTGTCACACGCATCAGCTTCAGCACCTCCGGAGCCACCTCACCAATCGCAAATGTATAGGCATGGTCGCCATGATACCCATCCTTATAGAAACCACAGTCCACACTTATAATATCTCCATCCTTCAGTTCATAGTCTCCTGGAAATCCATGCACCACTACTTCATTCACAGAAATACAAAGTGAAAAAGGAAAAGGCGAGTACGACGGTCCGTATCCTTTGAAGGAAGGCACACCACCATGGTCGCGGATAAACTGTTCAGCCATGGTATCAATCGACAATGTCGTGATGCCCGGCCTTAAAAACTTTGCCACCTCAGTTAAGGTGGCAGTTACCATCATTGCATTTCTTCTGATTATTTCTATCTCGTCTTTCGTCCGGATATGTATCATGTAGATTTTATTAAAAAAGCCTTTCCAAAGCTTGCGCTTTGGAAAGGCTTCCACTTTGAAAATTTATACAGAGGCACCTGCAGCCGGCTGACGACCAGAGATGCGACCAGTCTTCATCAGACCATCATATTGACGCATCAGCAAATGACTTTCGATTTGTTGTAAAGTATCAAGGATAACAGCCACACCAATCAGCATAGACGTACCACCGAAGAAAGTTGCAAATCCGCTCGTTACTCCAAACAGTGCAGCGATACCAGGAAGGATCCCTGCGATTGCCAGAAACACAGAACCGGGAAGTGTGATACGGTCCATGATAGTTGCGATGTAGTTTGCAGTAGGCTCACCAGGTTTTACACCAGGAATGAAACTGTTGTTCCTCTTCAGATTGTCTGCCATCTCAGTCGGATTAAAGATAAGGGCAGTATAGAAGTAGGTAAATGCAATCACAAGTACCGCATAAACCACATTGTACCAAAGGGAAGTATAATCAGACATTGCACGCACAAATCCCTGAGCTGATTCGCTTTCAGCAAAACCTGCGATGGTAGCGGGTATGAACATGATTGCCTGTGCAAAGATGATTGGCATTACACCAGCAGAGTTTACTTTCAGAGGAATAAAGTCACGGGTACCGCTTACTTCACGTGCTGCATTGGAAGAACCTATGATGCGACGGGCATAATTTAGCGGAATCTTACGAACCCCCTGGGTAAGGAGAATCAGACCTACAATGATTGCAATGAAGATAGCAATCTCAATAAGGAAGATCAGAAGTCCACCACCGCCACCGAGGTTCTTAGCATCAAACTCCTGAACCAGTGAGTGAGGAAGACGTGCAAGGATACCAACCATGATCAGCATGGAGATACCGTTACCGATACCCTTGTCAGTTATCTTTTCACCCATCCACATTACAAACAGTGTACCCGCGGTAAGTACAACTACAGTTGACAACCAGAACATGAAAGGACCGAAATCTTCAACTACAGCACCAGCAGTTTGTGTGCGGAGATAAGCCACATAGGCACTTGCCTGGAAGGCTGTAACGAGGACAGTGAGGTAACGTGTATATTGGTTAATCTTTCTACGACCACTTTCTTCTTTCTGAAGCTTGGCAACCTGTGGAACCACGATACCGGCTAGCTGCATAAAGATCGAAGCAGAGATATAAGGCATTACACCTAATGCAAATATGGATGCACGGTTAAATGCACCTCCTGCAAATGCGTTCAGAATCCCCAGCAGACCACCCTGATCTGAGTCAAGTGTCAGTTGGTTGGGGTTGATACCTGGCAGGGTGATATAACAACCGAGGCGATAAACCAGGATAAGTAATAGCGTGAACAGGATACGCTTACGGAGCTCCTCAATACTCCAGATATTCTTAAGCGTGGAAATAAGTTTCTTCACTGGGAACTGTTGTTAATCAGATAAAAATGAATTGCGAATAAACGATAAAAGACGCACTTATCCAAATGCGTCTTTTACTGTTTTTATTAAACCAGCTCAACAGATCCGCCGGCTGCTTCAATAGCCTCTTTGGCTTTTGCGCTCACAGCGTTTACTTTGAAGGTTAACTTAGATTTCAGTTCTCCACTTCCGAGGATTTTAACCACGTCAGTGCGGCTGATCAGGCCATTGATATAAAGATTATCAGGAGTGAATTCTGTGATATTGTACTTCTCGATGAGGAAGTCAAGTTGTCCGAGGTTAAATACTTTGTATTCAACACGGTTGATGCTCTTAAATCCGCGCTTTGGCATACGGCGCTGGATTGGCATCTGACCACCTTCATGACCTTTCTTCGACTGGTAACCAGTGCGGGACTGTTGCCCTTTGTTACCTTTACCGGAGGTAGAACCACCTCCACCTTCACCACGACCTACTCTTTTCCTGGACTGGGTAGCCCCTTGAGCGGGCTTAATGTTATGCAGTTGCATTATTGTTAGTTTTTGAACTTGCGCGGAACTTCTATCATCAATTCCCGGAGGAAATCTGAAACCGCTCGCAAATTGATTAAATAATTAAGCGTTTACCTCTTCAACTTTCACCAAATGATGAACGGCGTTTACCATACCGAGGATCTGCGGAGTAGCTTCAACTTCAACAGTTGCATGCATCTTACGCAAGCCAAGAGCCTTTAGCGTACGCTTCTGGCGCTCAGAACGGTCGATTCCGCTTTTCACCTGTGTTACTTTTATCTTAGCCATGGTTATTGATTCTATTGTTTTTGTCAATTACTGCCTTTTATAGGCGCAGATACTTACCCGTTAAATACCTTCTTCAGGCTTACGTTGCGCTGCTTAGCTACCTGAATGGGTTCACGGAGCAAAGCCAATGCATTGAAAGTCGCTTTAACCACGTTGTGAGGATTAGCAGAACCCTGAGACTTAGCAAGGATATCTGTATAACCAGCAGCTTCAAGGATTGCACGCATGCTACCACCAGCAAGAACACCAGTACCTACTGCTGCAGGCTTAATCATAACCTTTGCAGCACCTTCCTTAGCCAGCTGATCGTGAGGGATAGTACCGTTCATCACAGGAACCTTGATAAGGTTCTTCTTAGCATCATCGATACCTTTGGTGATTGCTTCCTGCACTTCCTTTGCCTTACCTAGTCCGTGACCAACGACACCGTTGCCGTTACCTACAACTACGAGAGCAGAAAAACTGAATGCGCGACCACCTTTAGTAGTTTTTACTACACGGTTGATAGACACCACTTTCTCATGCAGTTCCAGGTCTCCGGCTTTTACGCGATTTAATTGTTTCGTCGCCATTATCTATTAAAAAAGAAAATTAGAAAATTGAATGATTATAGTTTAAGACCTCCTTCACGGGCGCCATCTGCAATAGCCTTAACACGGCCATGGTACAGGTAACCACCACGATCAAACACGCAGGTTTCTATTCCCAGGTCTTTAGCTTTTTGAGCCAGCACACGGCCAACCATCATCGCTTTTTCAACCTTGTTTCCAGCCTGAGCTGTGATATCTTTAGCGCGGGAGTTAGCAGAAGCCAGTGTGGTACCGGTTGTATCATCTATCAGTTGAGCATAGATGTCCCGGTTGCTGCGAAACACAGAAAGACGAGGCTTCTGTGCAGTGCCCTTTACCTTGGCACGAATACGCCAGCGAAGCTTCTGGCGGCGGACTACTTTAGGATCCAATGACATTGTATCTGTTTTTTACGGACTTCCCACCCTTTGGGCAGGAGCTACCGGAGTTTGTGACTTGTTATTAAATAATCATCATCTTCCCAATCTGGAAGATGATGATCAGCTATTTATTATTTACCAGCAGACTTACCAGCTTTACGACGAACGATCTCAGTAGAGTAACGAACACCTTTTCCTTTGTAAGGTTCAGGCTTGCGAAGGCTACGAATCTTAGCGGCTACCTGTCCAAGCAGTTGCTTATCGTTGCTTTCAAGAATAATTCTTGGATTCTGACCTTTTTCAGCAATAGCAGAAGCTTTGATTTCCTTAGGAAGATCAAAGATAATGTTGTGCGAAAAGCCCAGTGCCATATCCAGTTGCTGACCAGCAACTGCAGCACGATAACCCACACCCACCAGTTCAAGTTCCTTCTTGAAGCCTGTTGTTACACCCACAACCATATTGGCGAGCAGTGAACGGTATAAGCCGTGTAATGCACGGTGGCGAATCTGATCAGTAGGACGAGTTACGTTGATTTCGTTGTTCTCAACCGTAACCTTGATATCACGATCCAGAGTTTCCTTTAATTCACCCTTAGGACCTTTAACTGTTATTTCGTTGGCAGGAGAAACGGTAACTGTAACACCGTTTGGTACTGCGATTGGTTTCTTACCTATACGAGACATTGTCTGTAGTTTTATTGGTTTCTTTTCTGCCGACCGGTCAGCCTGGTAAGAGGCATCAGCTTAATGTATCAGACAGAAGTTTATAAATCTATTAATAAACGTGGCAAAGTACTTCACCACCCACATTGTTAGCACGAGCTTCTTTATCGGTCATTACACCTTTAGAGGTGGAGACGATGGCGATACCCAGGCCATTCTTCACACGACGGATGTCAGCAGGCTTTGCGTACTGGCGCAGACCCGGGCGGCTAACACGCTCCAGGGAACGGATAGCAGGTTCTTTAGTTACTGCATCGTACTTCAACGCAATCTTGATCAGACCTTGCTTGTTATCATCTTCAAATTTGTACTTCAGGATGTACCCCTTATCGTAAAGGATCTCCGTCATACGCTTTTTCAAATTTGAAGCAGGGATTTCCACAATACGATGGCGTGCCATCTGAGCATTACGGATACGAGTCAGGAAATCTGCTATAGGATCTGTTACCATTTTAATTTTAAGTGTTTTGTAAAATAATCTGTTACTGGTTTCCGCCGGGACCACAGTCCACCGACCGACCTGTTAACGTAAACAATTACCAGCTAGCTTTACGGACTCCTGGTATTTTCCCGTCCAGCGCCATGTCGCGGAACACGTTACGGCAGATGCCGAAGTGACGCAGATAACCACGAGGGCGACCTGTAAGCTGGCAGCGGTTCTTGAGACGTACTGGTGAAGCATTCTTTGGAAGAAGATCCAAAGCAGCATAGTCACCTGCAGCTTTCAGAGCAGCGCGCTTTTCAGCGAACTTTGCTACCATCTTTTCGCGCTTACGTTGGCGGGCTTTTACTGATTCTCTTGCCATTTAATTTCCTTTATAATTATTGATTGTCTTTCTTGATGTTTTTGAAAGGCATTCCGAGTTCTTTAAGAAGTTCGTAAGCCTCTTCGTTAGTCCTTGCAGTAGTCACGAAAGTGATATCCATTCCTGAAATGCGGTTCACTTTATCGATGTCAATCTCAGGGAATATGATCTGTTCAGTAACACCCATGGTATAGTTACCACGGCCGTCGAAAGACTTCTCGTTGATACCTTTGAAGTCACGTACGCGAGGTAGAGAGATTGCGATGAAGCGATCCAGAAACTCGAACATCTTGGTGCTACGAAGCGTAACGCGGGTGCCGATTGGCATATTCTTACGCAGTTTGAAGTTCGAAATGTCTTTCTTTGACATTGTAGGAACTGCTTTCTGACCAGTGATCGTAGTCATTTCATTTACTGCGTCGTCGATAAGCTTTTTGTCGGAAACAGAGCCCTTAACACCCTGGTTCAGGCATATTTTCACGAGACGGGGACACTGCATCACAGTAGTGTAGCCGAATTTCTTCATCAGAGCAGGCACTACTTCCTCTCTGTATTTCTTCTGTAAACGAGGCTGGTATGTTGTTGAAGTTGCCATTATTTAACCTCCTCCCCTGATTTTTTAGATATACGTACAAAATTTCCTTCCTTACGCTCACGTGTTATACGTACAGGAGCCTTTGCTTTTGCATCCCATAGCATTACGTTAGAGATATGAATGGGAGCTTCCTGCTGCACAATGCCACCCTGAGGGTTCTGTGCATTTGGCTTCAGGTGTTTGGTTATCATGTTTACGCCTTCAACAAGCACACGGCTCTTTTGAGGGTAAACGGCGAGTACCTTTTTTGGGTTACTGCGGTCCTTATCATCGCCAGCGATAACGATTACGTTGTCGCCTTTCCTGATATTAAACTTGGGTTGAAATCTCTGTTTCATCTGAAACTTTATCTTTTTTTCAATGGTCAGAAGGAGCACCTTCGTAAGCCATTAGTTTATATATTTCCGCTATCTCTTAAAGATCAGCAGTTTGTCAACCAAACCACCCTTTCTTTCAAACGGGCAGCAAAGGTACAACTTCTTTTTTACAATACTTCAGGGGCAAGAGAAACAATTTTCATGTATCCCTTATCACGAAGTTCACGGGCGACGGGGCCGAAGATACGGGTTCCGCGAGGCTCATCTGAATTGTTGAGCAGTACCACGGCGTTGTCGTCGAAGCTGATATAAGATCCGTCTCTACGGCGGAGCTTATTTTTAGTACGAACGATTACAGCCTTGGACACTGTACCCTTTTTCATATTACCACCTGGCAGGGCGTCTTTTACCGTCACAACGATCTTATCACCGATTCCGGCATAGTCTTGCCCGGAATTGCCCAACACACGGATACAAAGCACTTCCTTTGCACCACTGTTGTCGGCTACATTGAGCCGGGATTCTTGTTGTATCATTTTTTGATTTTTTAGTAGAAGTAGAGAGTAGAAAGTAGAAAGTTTGTGATAACGAAGTCCTATGACTTACGACTTAATACTTACGACTTGCTACTATTTAGCTTTTTCAATAATTTCAACCAGGCGCCAGCGTTTTGTTCTGCTCAGCGGGCGAGTTTCCATGATACGTACCAGGTCACCAATACCAGCAGTATTAGCTTCATCATGAGCATGGAACTTGGTAGTTTTCTTCAAAAACTTACCGTAAATCGGGTGTTTCACTTTACGCTCGACGGCTACAGTGATGGTTTTAGCCATCTTGTTGCTGCTCACGATCCCGATACGGGTTTTTCTGCGTTTTCTTTCAGTCATTGTTGACATCTGTAAATAATTTAGAAACCTAAAGCTCTTCTGCGCTGTTCCGTCTTCATGCGGGCGATGGTACGGCGCAACTGGCGAATTGAAAGCGGGTTCTCGATAGGATTGACGGCATGGCTGAATTGAATCTTCTTCATGCGCATTTCTTCCTCCTGAATTTTGGCATTCAAGGCCTCATTCTCCAGCGAGCGGAAATCTTCAACCTTCGCTTTGTTTGCTTTTGCCATTTTTGTTAGTATTTAGTATTTAGTAGAAAGCTGGGAGACATTACCCCGAACTTTCTGATTTATCATTCTTGCTTATGGACCGACTAATTAAGCTCCTGCGTAGTCACGGCGTACTACGAACTTCGTTTTGATAGGAAGTTTTTGTGCGGCCAGCTCAAGTGCTTCTTTTGCGACCTGCATAGGCACACCATCCAGCTCGAACATGATACGTCCCGGCTTAACTACTGCAGCATAAAACTCCAGGTTACCCTTACCTTTACCCATACGCACTTCAAGAGGCTTGCGGGTGATTGGCTTATCGGGGAAAATGCGGATCCATACATTACCCTCACGTTTCAACTGGCGGGTCATTGCCTGGCGGGCTGCTTCGATCTGGCGGTTGGTAATCCACTTTGGTTCCAGCGCTTTCAGACCAAACGAACCGAAGGAGATCATAGCCCCTCTCTGAGCATTCCCTTTTATCCGGCCTTTATGAGCTTTACGATGTTTACTTCTCTTTGGTTGTAACATTGTTACAAAGTTTTAGTATAGTACTCTCAAAAATATTGTTATGCTTTGCGTGTGCCGCGGCCACCACCGGTGTTTCCACCACGGCCTGCACCGCCACCGCGACGATCTCCGCCAGCTTTACGGTCACGATCTCCACCACCACGGCGATCTCCTGCTCCGCGATTGTCGCCGAAACCAGCAGCAGCCGCACGGTTGCCACGATTGTCGGATCCTGCAGAGAAGTTAGGGTTCAGATCGCGTTTGCCGAGAACTTCACCTTTACAGATCCATACCTTGATACCGATCTTACCGTAAACGGTCATTGAATACACATTTGCATAGTCAATGTCCATACGATAGGTATGAAGTGGTGTACGACCTTGCTTGAATTCTTCCGTACGGGCGATTTCCGCGCCATTCAGACGACCAGCAGCTTTGATCTTAATACCTTCAGCTCCCATACGCATTGCAGTAGAGATAGCCATTTTGATAGCTCTCTTATAGCTTACGCGGCTTTCGATCTGGCGGGCGATAGTTTCACCAACGATCATTGCGTCGAGTTCCGGACGGCGGATCTCCATGATGTTGATTTGCACATCGTCTTTCTTAGTAAGCTTTTTCAGCTCTTCTTTGATACGATCAACCTCTGCACCACCCTTTCCTATGATGATTCCAGGCTTGGAAGTGTGGATGGTTATGATCAGCTTGCCCAATGTACGCTCAATGACAATGCGGGAAATTCCGCCTTTGTTGATACGTGCATTCAGGTAAGTACGGATTTTGTGGTCCTCTACGAGTTTCTGACCAAAATCCTTTTTCTCACCATACCACATTGAGTCCCATCCGCGGATGATGCCCAACCTGTTACCTATAGGATTCGCTTTTTGACCCATTCTTTATGTTATTAGAATTGAATGTTTATGATTATGCGTTTGCTTCTGCGTTTACGTTTACTGCTGCACGGCTATCAACAACGATAGTAACGTGGTTGCTGCGCTTGCGGACGCGATAGGCACGACCTTGAGGCGCAGGACGCATGCGCTTAAGCATACGACCACCGTCTACCATGATAGTTTTAACATACAGGTTTGCACCGGCAACGTCCACACCTTCGTTTTTCACTCTCCAGTTGGCGATAGCGCTCAGCAACAGCTTTTCGAGGGCTACTGATGGGTGCTTGGTGCTGAACTTTAAGGTATTCAGCGCATTTTCTACATCCATGCCGCGTACGAGGTCGGCCAGAAGGCGCATTTTGCGCGGGGATGTAGGATAATTACGTAAGCGAGCTACAGCTTCCATTTTCGTTTTATTATTTCTAATTGCGACACCGCCAGAAGACAGATGTCTAAAATTTATGATTATTTACTACCGCTATGTCCTTTGAAGTTGCGGGTAGGTGCGAACTCACCCAGTTTGTGACCTACCATGTACTCAGTCACATACACAGG
>JAFAAT010000231.1 GCA_023426425.1 Bacteroidota bacterium
GCAGAGCGATGAGCGTAAGGATGGTAATCTGGGCGGTGAAGGCTTTTGTGGAAGCGACACCGATTTCTGGTCCGGCGTGGGTATAGGAACCGGCATGCGACATGCGCGCGATCGATGAACCGATCACGTTGCAGATACCATAGATCAGCGCCTGGCGGTCCTTGGCAAGCTCAATTGCAGCCAGGGTATCGGCTGTTTCTCCCGATTGGGAAATAGCCAGCACTACATCTTTTTCCTTGATGATGGGGTTGCGGTAGCGGAATTCAGAAGCATATTCTACTTCCACGGGAACACGGGCCAGGTCTTCGATGAGGTATTCACCGATGAGGCCGGAGTGCCAGGAAGTACCACAGGCAGTGACGAGAATGCGGTCAGCATTCAGAATCCTGTTAGTGTATTCGCTTAGGCCGCCCAGCTTGATCCAGCCTTGTTCGGCATTCATCCGGCCGCGGAGGGCATCGGCGATTACCTTAGGCTGCTCGTAGATTTCCTTGAGCATGAAGTGCTCGAAGCCGCCTTTTTCTATCATCTCGAGGCTCATTTCCAGCTTGTGGATGAAAGGAGACTTCTCAATATTGCCAAGCGTTTTGATGAAAAAGCTGCCGTCGCGGGAGATGCAGGCATATTCCTGGTCGTCGAGGTACACTACATTCTTGGTGTATTCAATAATAGGGGAGGCATCGGAAGCCACGAAGAATTCATCTTCGCCAATACCTATTACCAGCGGGCTACCCTTGCGGGCAGCGATGAGGTGGTCGGGATCGTCTTTTTGCATCACCACTATCGCGTATGCACCGACAACTTCGTTAAGGGCGGTACGTACTGCGTCTTCCAGCGTGTATTTACCTTGCTTCTTGATTTCCTCAATCAGGTTCACCAGGACTTCCGTATCCGTATCTGAATGGAAAACGTAGCCACGTTTTTCCAGTTCTTTCTTGATGGAATCGTAGTTTTCGATGATACCGTTGTGGATCAGCGCGAGCTCTCCTGAGTTGGAGAGGTGGGGGTGGGCGTTAACATCGTTGGGCACCCCGTGTGTGGCCCAGCGTGTGTGGCCAATACCGATAGTCGCTACTGTATCTTTCCCTGCCGCATGGTTTTCAAGCTCGGTGACTTTCCCTGCCTTCTTATAGACATGCATCGCACCGTTGAGGACAGCAATGCCTGCGCTGTCATAACCGCGATATTCAAGTCTTTTGAGTCCCTTCAGCAGAATCGGATAAGCTTCTTTTTTTCCGATATAGGCTACAATGCCGCACATAGATTTATTGGTTTAAAATTTTGAATAAACAATATTCAGTTTTATTCGGGTCTGGAGGTCAGTACTGTTGCGACCTACGCCGACAAACCTGAATGCACCGGGGTATTGAACCACCCCACTGATACGCAAATGTAACATATCTCTTTCTTCCACTATAGCCCTTTGTACTTCGCGTGGAATATTCAGGGTGTATTGAGAGATTTTTACGCCTCCAAGATCGATAAGCTTACGGGTTCCGTCAATAAATTGAAGCGGTTCGTTGCTGTTTATAGGATAGCGGTCGAGAATAGTATAATTACCTCCTTCAGCGTTGACTCCGGTCGGGAATATTCTTTCAGGAGCCGCAAATTTATCTGCATTGGGGTCGCCAGGTAAATGGAATTGCGTAATGACAAGTTCTGCTTTGTTAATAGGCGTCTTTGGCAGATGCTTGATATGTGGGAAGACGACATCAAGCACTGCACCTGGCTCATTCTGGATGACTATCATTGAGTCAGATGGAGCCGTGGATGCCAGCAGGTTTGCAATGGGCGTCCCCGCATAGTTTCGGGTTACCCGGTTGAAATAGGCGTTGTAAGTAGGATTGAAATAGAAGGATGCAGTCCTTACCGTGTCTTCATTTGCTGAAGTCTTGTCAGTATAATAGAACAGGAGGTTGGCTCGGGAGTACTCACCAGTTCCATCTATACGGAAATAGTAAAGCGCGTTGCCGGTGTTCGTATCCTTTGGTTCTATGTACAGGCCTTTGAAATAATTGATAAAATCAGGCGCGTTGCCATTGGCATTGCTGTTGCGGATTTTAGCAATGAAGTCATTGTCTGTAACCCTCACCCTCAGATGAGGAGCGCGGTTCGCTCCCGTTGCATATACAGAATCCTTGATGCTGTTGAATGTAACAGTGGCTTCACCTAACACTTTTGAGCGGTCCACATTCTTATGTGAGGAACTGTAATAGTTGGCATCCAGGCTCATGGTATCATCAAGCTGGTAAAGCCTGAAGGTTTGGGGAACGTTGCCGGAAGTAGTATCTCCATAGGTGAATCCCGCATAGGGTAGAATGAAGAATACGGAGTCAGGGTCCTTTGGAAAGGAGAAATTAAAAGTAGGTGGTACCAGTTGCAGGTAAATTGATCCTACAGTCTTACCGGTCCATTGGTCGGCACCGGTGGAAATCGTTCCCAGTGCCGGAAAGATATAGCTTTCATCCGTTCTGGTGGAGTCATCAAAATAGGTCTTCGAAAGTATGGTTACCGTGTCCGGAAGTCTGAGAGTGTTTATGGTATCTCCAACAGGAACGACATCGGCATTAAGGATTGTGTCTTCTTTGCAACCGGAAAATGGCAGGGCCAGGAGACCGATACCAGTGGCAGCAAGCAATGTGCGAAAGCTCTTCTTCAAGGGGTATGTTTTAGCGAATATGAAGAAAGATACTCTAAGACTCTGTTAAGCTTTTGTAAAGGTCAAGCAGCGGAGTAACGTCCTCTTTCCATGACTCATCATACTTAACTACTTTCTTGTAGCGGCTAGGTTTGATTTCCTCCTGAACCTGCTTATCGACATTTTCATCACCAAACACTACAACATCAGCACATTTGCTCGCACCCATGGTCAATGCTGTGTTTGTTCCCGACTTAAACAGGTCAAGATCCTTTTCCTTGATGTCGTTACTGATAATCGCTTTCTTGATAAAGCCATTATTAAGGGTTTCATTGAACAGGTCAGACTGTGCAGTAAAGATGGTCTTGGAATAGCTGAACACGGGTTCTTTCTTATATGCAGTCTTAAGGTAGACAGGAACAAGGGAGGTCATCCAGCCATGGCAATGAATAACGTGAGGAGGCCATCCAAACTTTTTCACTGTCTCCAGCGCGCTTTTACAGAAAAAGATCATCCGCTCGGAGTTATCCTCGAAGAAGTTTTCTTTATCATCCCGGAATACATGTTTTCTCTTGAAGTAGTCTTCATTGTCCATGAAATAAACCTGGAGTCGTGCATTGGGTAAAGACGCCACTTTGATAATAAGTGGGTAGTCGTCCTTGTCTATAATGATGTTAATCCCTGAAAGTCTCACCACCTCATGAAGACGATGGCGACGTTCATTGATCAGTCCGAAACGGGGCATGATTACCCGCACTTCCAGTCCTGCGTCAAAAGACTTAATGGCCAGCCTGTTTAGTATCTGGGCGAAATCTGTAAATTCGATGTAGGGTGCAAGTTCGTTGGCAATAATTAAAACACGTTTCTTAGTGTCTGCAGACATGTGGTATGTATTAGATTAAACGCGATGGAACAACGCGTTGTAAAAAAATGGTCTGCAAAATTACGAAAATATTGAATTCCAACCGTTACTTTGCAGGCTGCGGTCAAACTTTAGGCATGATCATCTTCAAAAAAGAGCAGGATTTAAGGAATTTTCTCAGTCAGCAGGACAGTCAGGGCAGGGTAATAGGCTTTGTACCCACCATGGGCGCACTTCATGAAGGACACCGGTCTTTGATAGAAAGAGCCCGCACAGGTGGCGCTTTGACTGTCTGCAGCATCTTTATTAACCCCACACAGTTTAATGATAAGGCAGACTTCGAAAGGTACCCTGTCAAAGAAGACTGCGATATCGCCATTCTGACCGATGCTGGTTGTGATGTTCTTTTTCTTCCTTCAGTCGACGAGATGTATCCAAAGGGTACAACTTCCGGCGTCATCAATGACTTTGGATATCTGGATACCATTCTTGAAGGCGCCCAAAGACCCGGACATTTCAGAGGGGTGGGCCAGATCGTAAAAAGGTTGCTTGACATTGTCAATCCGCAATATCTCTACCTGGGCCAGAAAGATTACCAGCAATGCATGGTAATCAAAAAGCTGCTCGAACTGGATGGGAAGCAGGAAAAAATTAAGGTAATTATTTGTCCCACTGTGCGTGAACAGGATGGACTGGCAATGAGTTCCCGAAACGCGCGGCTCACCGAGCCACAGCGGGCCCTGGCTGGAATCATTTATCAATGTCTGGTCTCCATCCAGGCGAAGCAGGAAAGTGACAATTTTAGATTGGTACAGAAGGAGTGTATGGACCTGCTTACCGAAAAAGGCTTTCAGCCCGAGTATGTAGCGCTGGCTGATGCGGATAGTCTTGCTCTACTCGATGATTTTACTGCAGGCAAGCCGATGGTGGCTCTTATTGCCGCCAGGCTGGGGGATACCCGGTTAATCGATAATATGATGCTCACCCCAACTGCAAATTAGACTCATCTTCTCCTGTTTGTTGGCTGCATGAGCTCCTCCTCTGTCCTGCCACGGTAGTCTGGATCATCCCGCGGGTCCTTGCCCTTCTTGATGAAGACCTCTACTGAGGTAGTTACTGCCGAATTGTGCCTGCTGGTCGCTGTGAAGGTGACCGCCTCATAATCTATAGGCCTGGCAGCAACCCATTCATTGCCATTCATCTTTCCCCGGTCGCTCGTAATTTCCACCTGATCCGTTGTCAGAGGGTACACTTTTCCATTACTGAAGACCCCTTCCACATTTACATAATAGTTCAGGATGGGCTTAATGCTGTCTGTATAAAGGTTGAAACGAAGTTCCTTCAGCATTGGCAACTCTAGAGAAAGTGGCACTTCCTGCCCGTCAATGACAGCCTTGAAATGAAGAATACCTCCATGGGCAGCAAGTTCGTTCGGCGAGTATGAAAGCTTGCTTCCTTTGAGTTCAGCTTCATCAGTACTGAGGCGGAAGCCGCGTTTCACCTGCGTATATCCGCTGGCCGACTTTCTCTCCAGTACAATGTTGGTTGTATTATACAGTTCCGGGATGGTCGAAGGATCATACCTTAACCGGTATTCCTGCGCTCCGGCAAACAGAGGCGACAGGAACACCAGAAAGAATAACAGTTTTTTCATGACCATCCTACAGCAAATGGCATTCCAAACGAGGAAAATCACTCAACCTTTGTAATTTTTAGCGCATTTGTTGCAAGATGTGCCCGTACGGGAGTGCTGCCTGTGTTGACGATTATATCTCCCGTCGAAAGCAGTCCTTTGCTTTTCAGCACCTTTATCTGGTCAGCAATGATCTCGTCAAATCCTTCTTCCTTGTCATAATAAAACGCCTGGACGCCCCAGCTCAAGCTCAACTGATTCACGAGGCTTTTTGTCTTCGTGAAGACATACAAAGGCGACCGTGGCCGGTAGCTTGACAACATAAAGCCTGTATATCCCGACTGTGTCATGCCTATGAGCGCATTTGCCTTCACGTCTTTCGCTATCTCGCAGGCATTATAACAAAGGGCGTCACTCAGAAACGAAGGCGAGTGAGGCTGTGGAATCAGGTTCCTGTTATAAACAATTTCTTCTTTTTCCACCTCTTCTATAATCTTCACCATTGTCTGGATCACGAGTTCAGGATATTGCCCCATTGCGGTTTCCCCACTCAGCATCACGGCATCCGCACCTTCAAGCACAGCATTGGCCACATCGGTAATCTCACTTCGATTAGGTCGCGTCCGGTCAATCATGCTCTCCATCATCTGGGTAGCAATAATCACTGGTTTAGCTCTGTGGATACACTTGCGAATAATATCCTTCTGTATCATGGGTATCTGCTCGAGTGGAAGTTCCACACCCAGGTCCCCACGGGCCACCATCACGGCATCAGATGCAAGGATTACTTCGCGCAAATGCTCCAGTGCCTCAGGTTTCTCTATTTTGGCTATGATCTTAGCACAGCTTTTCTTTTCCTTCAGAATCTTTCGCAATTCATGCACATCGTCCGGTCTGCGAACAAATGAAAGCGCTACCCAGTCAATCTCCTGCTCAATTATAAAGTCCAGATCGTGCAGGTCCTTTTCTGAAAGTGACGGCAGTGATATCTTCGTATCCGGAAGGTTCACTCCCTTCTTTGGAAGTAGTACACCGGGAGTGGTAACTTTTACCCGTACACATTTGTCTGCAGTAATCTCCGTTACCAGTACTTCTATTTTCCCATCGTCGAGCAGCACTTTTTCACCAATCCTGACATCCTTGTAAAAATCAGGGTAAGAGATATATACTCCATCCTTCGAGCCCATACAGACATCATTGGTAAAAATGAACTCATCACCTTTTTTCAGGTCCATGGCCCCGCCGTCAATATCACCGACGCGGAGTTTCGGGCCTTGAAGGTCCGCAAGGATAGCTATGTTGAAAGGAAAGTCTTCGTTGATTCTGTTGATATGGTTGATTACTTCAAGGTGTTGCTCATGAGTACCATGGGAAAAGTTGAGCCGGAATACATTGACTCCACCTTCTACGAGTTTGAGTAGTTTTTCATATGTGTTACAAGCCGGGCCTACGGTAGCAATGATTTTCGTTTTATGTAGCATATCTGTGCTGATTTATTCCGATGTAAATATATCGGATTGCCGATGGTTTAAGTCCGCTTCAAAATCAAAAAAATTACGCCTGCTGACAAGGAGAGCACTGAAAGGCTATTTCGACATATCGTATATGCTCTATAAAGCTGTGAGAAGCATGCAGATAATGGCCGGGAGTGACCAACCTTTCCTACCTTTGCCGCGCAAATCAATGGCCATGCAAAGAAAGAAAGTAGTTATTTTCCTGTTGAGCTTTTTTATCCTCCTGAGCGCGGTGTTCATGACCTACTACCATAGTGTCAGCAGGGAACAGCCAAAATCGCTACCGGTACTGGGCGAGCAGGGGCATAAAATCCGTCAGTTTGCATTTGTCAATCAGTTGGGCGACACAGTTAGAAAAGAAGATGTTTCAGGAAAGATCTACGTGGTCGAGTATTTTTTTACTACCTGCAAAGGCATCTGCCCCAAGATGAACGAAAACATGGCAGAGGTCTTCCAGGCCTTCAGGGGTAATAATGATGTAATGATTCTTTCTCATACCGTCGATCCCAAAAAAGATACAGTGCAGGCGATGCACGACTACTCCCTTCGCTACGAGGCAGACCCCAAACAATGGCTCTTTCTAACAGGTGATAAAAAAGAACTGTATGATATGGCGCGCTATAGCTATCTGGTGACCGCCGCCGAAGAAACCGATGATACAGTCGACATCGAAAGCGATTTCATCCACACCGACCGCTTCGTTCTTGTTGATGGGGATGGTCAGATTCGCGGCCAGTATACCGGCACAGACAAGGCAGCAGTGAAGCAACTAATAGCTGATATAAAGGAGTTGCTCAAAGAGAAGCAGGCATAGTAGCAGTTACTCTAACTCAAACGGGAAGATCCGTGATGCCTGGACTGCTGGGCTCCCATATCTCGTTCTTGTGAGCTAATTGAGTGGTCAATACATTCATGTTCCTACCTCCGGTCGTTCAACAATGCCTGCTCCCACCCACCGGGGTAAAAGCCGAAGAGAGTATTATCTGCGAGCCTATCCCCTAACATCGTTCGTCTGATGCTTCTGTGACGGCCGCATGGTTTGTTGCTGTCGGTCTTTTGCCTTGCGCCCTCCACACGAACTATGGATATGCTATGCCGGAAAACGGTCCTATTTCCTCAAAAGGTTGAAAGAGTGTATTTTGCCTTTGATAACACGTAAGATATTGATGATGAAACTGGTCAACGCGATCCTGGGAGTTGTGGGTCTGCTGCTTTCAGCAATTACAACCTATCTGCTTTTTCTGTCCGACCAAAGCTTCGTCGACCTCGTCACAAGCATCGTGGGCGGAAACACATACGCTCGGGAAATAGTCACTTCACTACTCTCAGCGGAAAAGATATTGATGATCAAAGCTGCCTTTCTGATCCTGAGCGCAGCCACAATATTCCTCACCTTCCGCTTCAGGAATATCTATCCGCATTTCAGAGATGTAGCTGTCGTGGCCGGCCAAAGCCTCATGGTGAGAGTAAAAAACTCCTGGCCTCACTTCCTATTGGTTGCCACCATTCCAATAGTGCTATCTTTATACTTTGCCTTTCACATTCCGGTAGAAATCGATGAGGCTTTCACTTATCTCAACTTCTCTTCACGCTCACCGGTTGTCTCACTGACGTACTATCCGGCACCAAACAATCATATCTTCTTTTCGTTACTCACTTCCTTATCCACTTCCCTCCCGTTCGGTTCACAGTTATTGCTCCTCCGGCTTCCGTCTGTTTTGATATATATTTTTACTCTGTTTGCATTCTTCAGTTTTACCAGAGAATATCTGACACAAAACGCAGCGATACTGGCTACCGCTGTTTTTGGCCTGCTGTTTTCAACTTTATACTACGGTTTCCTTGCAAGAGGATACGGGCTCCTTATGCTCTGTTTCATCATGGCCTGCTACGCAGCGTTCAAGATTGTAGAAAGTCCGAACAGACTCGCATGGTTGGTTTTCATAGTTTTCTCGATTCTCGGCTTCTACACCATGCCTTCTTTTCTCTACCCCTATTTAGCATTAAATCTTTTTGTTTTACTTTCTGACAGATCAAAGCTCAGTAAACTGCTATTGTCGGGAGTTATAACAGTGGCCATTGTGACAGTGCTATATCTACCCGTAATCCTGGTCAACGGGCTCGAAGCCCTTGCTGGCAACGAATACGTTCGTCCGATATCTCGGGCCACAGTCATCGCAGGTCTGCCCGCCTTTCTATTAAATACTCTGGAAGTCTTGTTCGGATACCCGGCGTTCCTGATACTTGCCCTCTTCATTGCCGCACTTATAGTTGTTACTATTGCGAAACCCAAGCTAGCCACTTTCGCATTGACACTAATTCTGGCACCTATACTTTTTCTCATCATCCATTCTGTACTTCCTTTTCCAAGGACGCTCATCTTCTTCACTGCAGTTATCATCTTCATACTGGCGGCTGCTTCCCAGGGCATACTGTCCCGGCTGAGCTTCCCAGTTGTACTTGGAATCTCACTCGCGATTCAGGTTGCGCAGGCGGTGCAGTTTAACAGCCAGATTCTTCAGCACCAGGACAAGCTATTCGATAGCCACAAGGTAGTAGAGCAAGTGGCTGAGTCTGAAAGGATATATGTAAACGCCTTCCTTTTTGATCTTTATCTTGAGTTTTACTACAAATCACAAGCAATCGAACGTCCGCTCATTCACACTGTGACGATGCCCCATACCAGTGCTGACTCCCTGCTGGATACCTATGACGTTGTGGTGATTGACAAGGAAAAGGATCAGACAAAGGATGCCTGCCGAATTCCAGGCTCTGTATATTATAATGTGTACAAAAAATGCACTACTCCAGCGATGCTGAAATAAGGTTGACCGAACCGCTAAGAAAAGATTACCTGGTAGTGCAGGCAAACTAGTTTACTGCAGTGTACATGTAGTGGTGATATTCATTAAAACAGATGGCTATTCATAGCCCAGCCCAGCAAGAGCCATCCCAACACTATGAACGGTGCGGGTATCCGGGTAAAGTATAATATCAGGAAAGTAATAACCGCCACTACTGCATTCAGCCATTCAAACGGCATCATCTGAAACAGCACAATCCCTGAGGCCCAGATAATACCCACCACCGCAGCATTGATTCCTTCCAGCGACCGGTAAATGATCACATGTTGTTTCAGGTTCTGATACAGCGGAAACAGGAAAAATAGCAGCAATGTACTGGGAAGGAACACCGCCAGGGTCGCAGTGAATATCCCAATGACCTGCCAGGTAGGTCCCTGGTCGCTCATGACCATGCCCCCGACAAAACTGCAAAATGAAAATACCGGACCCGGCACAGCCTGAACCAAACCATATCCCGTCAGAAGCTCTTCGGAACTCATGCCACCTATATTAACGGGCGATGGTCGGCTCACATACTGGTACAAAATCATCGGCAACAATGCCTGCCCTCCTCCAAACACGATTGCTCCAAAGCGATAAAAATTCTCAAAAAGGCTAAATACCTTACGGTGCTCCCAGTCGTTCATCCGCGCCAATTCCGACAACACCCCCGCTAGAATGAAGACAACCCCAAACAGCCATAGATTGATCCAGCGTATCGGCTTTGGCTTTGTAGTCACTTCAGGAATACGTTTATTACTAAAATTGCTGATGGTGCCCGCAGCTATCATTACAATAGGAAACACCCAGGGACTTTTAATAATCAGTGTAGCCACCAATGCGCCAATCATAATACCCCAGGTCGCAGTATGTCTCACGTTAGCCTGCATCATACGGGTTGCGGCGTAGCCAATAAATCCAACCGACATCGGCTGGATATACAGGAACAGACTCGTTTGAATGTCCTTCGCATTGATATAGTAGATAAGGAAAGAGAAAATCCCCATGATCGCTGCCGCAGGAAAGACCCAAAGAAACAGTGTTACTATCGCCAGAGGTATCCCACCCCTTTTCATGGCTATAAGCATCACCGTCTGGGTAGAGGAAGGACCGGGAAGCATCTGACAGAACGCATTATACTCCAGTAGCTCTGCTTCGGTTATATCTTTTCTTTTCTGAACGAAGGTTTTGACCATCATCCCTATATGCCCATGAGGGCCACCAAAAGCTGTGATAGAGTAGTACAGGACAGCTTTAAGGAAAGGTATATGGCGAAGGAACATCAAAAAATCACTTTGCAGCGAATAAGCTTTCGGATTCGGCGGGATTACATCTGTCCGGGAGGTGTGGTCCCGGACAGTATGTGGTGGATTTTTTACGGCGTCCCGCTTAAACAACATGAAATCACATAATTTGTTGATCCGCTGTTGCCGAAAGTAATGACAAAAACCGGTAAATCATATACCATGAATTTCTGAACAGACTTTGTATCTTGCACCGCAAATAAGCAAAATCTGATGCACGGCCTTTTACTCAACGCTTTTTACGACGCAGTACAATATCGTATCGGCGATATCGTTTCTTTCGTTTTCATATTTCTTATGCTGATTGAGCTGATCTACGTGATGGCAAAATACCTTACACAGCGCACAGATAAATAGATTTGGCTCTTTCGTCGTCACATATAGCTGCAATCCGAAAAGATTATCAGTTGGCGGCTCTGGAGGAGGACACAGTTGGTGACCAGCCACTAGCTTTCTTTGCCAAATGGTTTACGGAAGCACAGGCCGCAGAAGTTCCCGAAGTGAATGCTATGACATTGGCCACCACCGATTCTAACGGCAGGCCACATGCACGTATAGTACTGTTGAAAGGCATCGATGATCAGGGTTTCCTCTTTTTTACCAACTACCAAAGCTCCAAAGGCAGGGAACTGCAGGCTAATCCTTACGCCTCACTTGTTTTCTTCTGGCAGGAACTGGAACGGCAGGTCAGGGTGGAAGGAGCAGTCGAGCGGCTTTCAGACCTCGAAAGCAGTCAGTATTTCCATTCCCGCCCGGAAGGAAGCAAACTTGGCGCCTGGGCCTCTCCCCAAAGTCAGCCCATACCCTCAAGAAGAATTCTTGATAATAACTACCGTCTCTATTCAGAAAAGTTCGCCAACACCGACATTCCCCGACCTCCACACTGGGGCGGGTATCGCGTAGTACCCGAAAGAGTCGAATTTTGGCAGGGAAGGAGTAACCGTCTTCATGACAGGATCGTATTTCTGGCCGGTCCTGATGGCTGGCAGAAACAACGTCTTGCACCCTGATTCCTCATAAGGACCTCCCTCACTTATTGTGTTTAAGTCCATGTTAATGAGTTGTAAAAGCTGCTCAAAAATTAATCTGTTCTTGTTTTTGTAATGACTTTTACATCCCAAGTCAAAGCAACCAATGCGTAACCTAATAATTGTAGTTGTCAGTATCCTCAGCCTTGCCTCCTGTAGTGTTCCCAAGGAAACGATTTACTTCAGGGAAAACAGGAAGACTGATACAACTGTACTTTCTACAGAACTTCCCCCTTATCGTCAGAGTCTGGTGCAGCCAGATGATATCCTCGCTGTACAGGTATCCAGTATTAGCGACTTTACCTCTAAAGATCCGGTAAAGATCTTCAACGAGGGTGGTATCTATTACGTACTGACTCCTACAGTAAACAACGGCGGTGGTGGTAACAGCGGTGGTGGTAGTGGTGTTAACC
>JAFAAT010000289.1 GCA_023426425.1 Bacteroidota bacterium
CGTAGTCATTCAGTCCCCACCATTCATGAAAGACAAGTAATACTTTGTCGGTAGGTTTATCCGAAGGCACATAGAAAGCATGCCCGTTTACAGAATCATCAGTCGCGAAATTGATCATTCCAGCCTCGCCTGCAGGGGTATAGTTTAAAGGCAAGGGAGCCAGATGGGCCTCCTGGAAGTCTTTGGATGAAACCATGGCTACCCAGCTGGCGTCAGATGAACAGCAACTCTGGGCTGTCGCACGATTTGTGAGGAGCAACAAAAAGAGAAGAAAGGCGGAGAGGAAATTTGATCTCATAGCCACCTAAAGCCAAAATATCAGGCCGCGAGCTTGCGCTGTGGATCGTAGTAGCAGTTCAGGATAGAATCCATCGCTGCCCTTCCTGCAGCAACAGCTCGTACCTTCCCGAGGTATTTAGGATCAATCAGGCCCGCAAGCGGTTGTGCAACCAGGTTGAAATGCTTGAACGCGTTAAACAGTTTGGAATCCCATTCCCGGTGATAGCGTAGAATGTCGTCCGGAAGCACACAAACTCTGTCACTTCCTTCCTCTGCCAGCGCATAAAATGGTTCAGAAAGATTCAGATAGCCATAGTCATTGGTAATCTCCTCACCAGGGTAAATATCCCTCACGGCCAGTTCAAAATTGTAGGCTGTAGATATGCAGTTGGAGTTATAGCTGTGGTTTACAAACCTTGCATGGTCCCAGCAGAGTACCAGGTTCCCTTCATTGTCCTTATAGGCGAACTTGTCTAAGAAGTTTCGGAACATAGCCGAGAGGTTTATGACCTCCTGCGGAGTAAACACCTGGTCGAGCGGATCAAAAATCCAGGTAATGGTTCCCTTTGGAATAAACTCTGTAGCCACCACTCCAATGCCTTTTTCCGGGCTGATGAAGCGCAGTTCTGTTGAAGGATGGATCATGAGTGTGGTTTTTCTTACTGCCTTAAAAACCGGGCCAGCAGAAACTCTTCGTTTTCAGCTTCATACATGCCCTAAAAAGCTAAGGGTCGTTACAGGAATGTAACTGACCCTTGCTCTATTTACCAGACCCCCAATCTTAAGTGTCTTGAATGTCTTTATGGATTAGACGTAGATGCACTACCGCCGGTGTTCTCATTGTTATTGTTTTGATTTCCAAGCTGGTCTCTCAGCTGACGCGAATGCTCCAGGTGTGCACGAAGCTTAGGTAGTGCCGCAGTAATCATCGACTTCAACTCCGGATCCTTTACATCATCTTCGGCATCTTCAAACAAGTCGATTACATCCTCATGATCTTCCACCATTTCCTCAGCCCATTTTCTGTCAAAATCATTGCCAGTGTCATCGAAGTTATAATCGTCATCGATCCTATTAGTATCCACATCTTCCAGGGCCATACTCTTTGAAGTTATATAACTTCTCATTTGTTCTCCCATCTGAAAATGGTCAGTGAGCATCATTCCCGCGGCTTCTTTAACCTGTGAGCCACCGCGTTCCTGCCCCAGCTTCAAAGCTTTGATTTCCTTCGCATTCGCTTCCACCGCGTCTGCCACAAAATCACGGTCTGCATCGCCAGAGTTCCTCCGGCCGTTGTTGTCCGCCGTGGTCATGGTTGTACTATCTGTAGTGGTCTCAGTTTCCTGTTGGGTTCCCTCATTACAGCCCCAAAGGACGAATGAGCTAACAAGCACATAAAAACCAGCAGCCCTGAATGAATTGAGCATTGGAGCGAATATTAGTTATGGTTAAATGATGCTAATGCTTTTCCTGGAATTATCAGTTGCAAATAGATTCTAAAAAATCACGCCACTGATTCCAGACTTCACACTTAGTCAAGTGACTCATGTGCGTCGCGGTACTTTTTGATTAGATCATGCGACTTCTTTTCTGAATCGTATTGCTCCCTGATCAGGTTCTTCGTCTCCGGATCAAGCTCACCTTCTGCATTAAGTGCAGCTTCATAAGCGCGCCTCCAGGCATCTTCTCCAAACTCACAGGAAGAAAGTATGGCTTTACGGTCACTACCTGTGAATGTGGCTTTCACATCCATCCAGGCGCGGTAAATTTTACCGGAGTTGGTAGTACCTTCCTCCACCTCCTGGCCACCGGCCATTTTATACTTGTCAATAAGCTCTTGTTTGTATTGTTGACTCTCGCGAATCATACCTTCGAAAGTTGCCTTCAGGTCAACATCCAGGTCTTTTGATTCGTTAATTGCTCGCTCATATCCGGCAATGCGGTCATTGTTGATCATTATGAGGTCATTGAGGATCTCGACCTTTGCTTCATTGTTTTGCATAGGAATAGAATTTTTCACTTCAGCTAAGAATCTTTTAAAAACTGTGCCATTTTAAGTGCTGCCACAGCCCAGTTGTTCCCGTTCCTGCTTTCCCTGGCAATTAATCTCCCCCTGCCATCTGCTTCCCAGCAAGACTTAGCAGCCTCCCTGCCCCACAACGCCATAAAATAGATTATTTTGCGCCCATGAACGGAATGGACATCTTCCTTGAACTACTGAAGTATACTGTGCCTGCAGTTGTGGTCCTTGTGGCCTGCTCAACAATCGTGAGGCGCTTCCTCATCACAGAAGTAAAGGAAAAACAGATTGCTATGTTGCGCGAAAACCAGGAAAGCACCGTCCGCCTGAGGCTCCAGGCCTACGAGCGTCTGGTGCTTTTTGTGGAACGCATCCACCCCAGGCAGCTGGTCCCCAGGGTCTATCAATCGGGCATGACCGTGGCAGACCTCCAGGCAGTGCTGGTTTATACTATCCGCTCTGAGTTTGAGCACAATCTTTCCCAACAGATATATGTCAGCAAAAAAGTGTGGGATACCGTCCGCGGTGTGAAGGAACAGGAGCTTAACATGATAAATGGAATCGTGCAACAGCTTAACCCCGAAGATTCTGCAAAGGAATTGCACAAGCGTATCGTCGACTATGTACTTTCTGTAGAAACAGTCCCCACAGATATGGCGCTCGAAGTCATCAACGAAGAAGCTAAATCTGTATTACAATACGGCGCACAAGGATAATCTCTTCTCTTGCGTCAAAATCTCAAATGCAGACATTCTGCCGTCCGAGTAAAAAATAAACAATGTCCGAAAAGAAGATAGTTACAGATTCAGGAATCGAGATCAAACAGGTCTATACAGATCCTATACCCATGAACGAGCAGCCCGGCGCCTTCCCCTTCACCCGTGGTGTGCATGCTGCCATGTACCGCAACAGGCTCTGGACTATGCGCCAGTACGCCGGCTTCAGCACCGCAGAGGAAAGTAACAAACGCTATCACTACCTGCTCAGCCAGGGCGTCTCAGGTCTCTCCGTGGCTTTCGACCTGCCCACCCAAATCGGATACGACTCAGATCATGCAATGGCTGAAGGAGAAGTTGGGAAAGTTGGGGTGGCCATAGATTCTCTGGAAGACATGGAAATCCTTTTCGACGGCATCAAACTTCAGGATGTATCCACCTCAATGACCATCAACGCCACTGCGTTCATCCTGCTGGCCTTCTATATAGCCCTTGCCAAAAAACAGGGCGCCGACCTGAAAAAGATATCCGGTACCATCCAAAACGATATCCTTAAGGAATACGCAGCAAGGGGCACATACATCTACCCTCCTGAACCCTCCATGAGGCTCATCACAGATATCTTTGAGTTCTGCAGTAAAGAGGTTCCCAAATGGAATACCATCTCCATCTCCGGCTATCACATACGAGAAGCAGGTTCTACCGCAGTCCAGGAACTCGCATTTACCCTCGCAAACGGCAAAGCCTACCTGGAAGCAGCACTGAAAAAAGGACTGGACATCAATGTATTCGCACAACGTCTTTCCTTCTTTTTCAATGCACACAACAATCTTTTCGAGGAGGTTGCAAAGTTCCGCGCTGCCAGAAGAATGTGGGCCAATATCACAAAGTCGCTGGGTGCCACAGACCCTAAAGCACAGATGCTGCGCTTCCATACCCAAACCGGAGGTAGCACCCTTACCGCTCAGCAACCCAGAAATAACATCGTCCGCGTTACGCTACAGGCGTTAGGTGCAGTACTCGGCGGCACACAGTCTCTACACACGAATGGTTATGATGAAGCGCTCTCCCTGCCAACGGAGGAAGCAGCTACTATAGCCTTACGTACCCAACAGATCATTGCCCATGAAAGCGGTGCCACTCAAACTGTCGACCCTTTGGCTGGTTCCTATTATGTAGAGGCGCTTACCAATGAAGTGGAAGAAGCAGCCTGGAAACTGATCGGAAAAATTGATGCTATGGGAGGCGCGGTAAAAGCAATTGAGCAGGGATTTGTACAGGAAGAAATTGCACGCGCTGCCTATGCATATAACAAAGCAATAGAGGACAACGAAAAAATTATAGTCGGGGTAAATAAATTCAGCTCCCGTGAATCTGAACCCACACCGGTCTTCAAAATTGACGACTCCATCCGGCAATTACAATCAGAGAAACTCAAATCCCTCCGCGCAAGAAGGGACAATGAAAAAGTAAATCAGTGTTTGACAGCCATCCGTGAAGCTGCCACCACTAACCAGAACCTCATGCCCCTGGTAATTGACGCCGTAGAGCATCTTTGCACCCTCGGCGAAATTTCTGATACCCTCCGCGGTGTTTGGGGAGAGTTCAGGGGTTGAGGCTCTAACACCTTGAAAAAATAAATGCTGCCCAGTTAGAGCAGCATTTTTCTTTTATCGCAAAGCCTTAGTTATTTCGCCAGGGCTTTAATCTTTTCAAACACCTCATTTTCCGCGCCCTCTTCATAGCCCGAATGCATATAAGCTATCTTTCCAGCCTTGTCTACAATAATCGTAAATGGTACAGTCTGGAAGTTCAACGAACGTTTCAGGTCTGAGTTGGGATCAATATACGCCGGAAACTCCCAGCCCTGGGATTTTACATAACTGCGAACCAAACCCTCAGACCGCGACTCATCAAGCGAAACTGTCACAAAATCAAAATCAGCCTGCTCCTTCCAGCCTGCCATCTTCTCACGGATGTTCTTGATCTCCTTTTTACATGGCACACACCATGTAGCCCAAAAACTTACCAGCGTCACCTTACCAGGTTCCACGGTCTCTTGAAAAGCCACTTTTTTACCGGTACTTACGTTTTTAATCACGGTGTTGGGCAGTTCACTTTGTGCAAATGCTGATGCAGAGAAAAGCAGTCCTGCAACAGTTGCCATAAGTTTGTTCATAAGTAGTTGTTTTTAAAATAATAAGCCAAAACCTTGCCGGTTCTGCTCAAGTGTTCTAAATTCGGAAAATTTTCCACAATAATCACATCTTTTAATGAAAAGTAATGTTATTTTCCTCGTACTGCTTGCATTTGGACTCCAGGCAAGTGGTCAGGGAAATCTGTCCGGGGACCTGATGGCCAATGTGAACTTTTTTCAGCGGGATACTGCCATTAAAGCATCTGATAATCCTCTCTACGACAACTACCTAAGTGGCGGGGAAAGCTGGCTTTCCCTACGGTACAATTACAAAGGCTTCACTGCCTTCCTCAGAGCCGACGCATTCCATAACTCAAACCTCTACCAGCCTACAGAGGCTATGACAGGTTTCGGCATAGGAGCCTGGAGCCTAAGTAAAGAAATTAATGACCTTACCGTCACCGGTGGCTATATCTATGACCAGATCGGCAGCGGCATCCTCTTCCGCGCCTATGAAGATCGCGGGCTGTTGATAGACAATGCCCTCGTAGGACTGCACCTCAAATACAGGCTCAACGACCACCTGATGCTCAAGGCATTCACCGGTCAAATGAAGAATGTCCGCACCTTCGGACGCTTCGAACCTGTAATCAAAGGAATTAATGCAGAAGGCGATTACTCAATAGGTGAGAAAATACACATCACTCCAGGTATCGGCGCCATCAGCAGAACCCTCGATCAGGAATCCATGAATTCCATCGTGTCTACTATCAACAATTACCCTCTCGAGGAAAGGTTTGTACCCAAATACAACATGTTCGCCTTCACCGCCTACAACACACTCGTAGCCGGCGACTTCTCCTGGTATGCCGAAGGTGCTTTCAAAAGCAGCGAGGCTATCCGCGCCAATATCTTCTCAGACACGCTTACCAATAAACCAGGAAGCGTGTTGTTCTCCACCCTGGGCTGGGCTAAAAAAGGCATCGCCATCAACTTCACAGGTAAACGCACAGAAACCTTCGTGATGAGAACCTCCCCCAACGAGATCCTCCTCCGCGGTATGCTCAACTGGCAACCGATAGTAGCCCGCCTCAGACCGCAACGCCTCATGGCCAGGTACACCCCACCGTCACAGGATGTATCCGAACTCGCGCTGGGAACAGACGTGCTGCTTAGCCCCAATGAAAACGTGGACATCACCCTCAACTACACCCATATCAACACCCTCGAAGAAGTAAAACTCTACAGGGAAGCTTTTGCCGAAATAAACTATCGTGGCTTCGAAGATTGGATCATCCAGCTTGGTGCTCAATATCTTCAGTACAACCAGGAGATCTACCAGGTAAAACCCGGTGTACCCATCGTAGAGGCAATCACTCCTTTCGCAGAAATCGTCTATAGATTTAACAGCAAAACTTCCATCCGCACGCAGGTGGAATACATGCACACCGAACAGGATTACGGTAGCTGGGTCTTCGGACTGGTAGAACTGAATATCGCTCCCCGCTGGTCTTTTGCAGTGTCCGATATGTACACTACCGACCTTAACCCGCACAATCCCAGCGAGATCACCGAGCCTCAACACTACTACAGTTTCTTCACTGCATATACCACCGGCCCACACCGGTTCTCGGCAGCCTATGTAAAACAGGTAGATGGCATCAACTGTACCGGTGGTGTCTGCCGATATGAGCCCGCCTTCAGTGGTGTAAGACTAATGATTACCTCAAGCTTCTAGACAGCTCAAGCTGACATAGGTCAGCAGGGATAACAGGAAGTCTTGTTTATATTGTGTTTTTATCGCATAGACGGGTGTTATGTGGATAGTGCAAGGACTACTTAAACACAGATCAAAGGTCTGGCAATCTGTATCTAATCCAGATAAATCCACTCTCTTAAACGGGAAATCCCCCTGCCGAAAGCCTGGGGCCTACGGGAAAGACCGACAGGTGCCCGACATCTTCCTGTGATAACCTCTATATTTGTTAACGGTTCCTCCTGGAACCGTTTTTTCATTGACATCTCATGCTGAAAACCGATTTCCTCATCATTGGCTCAGGTATTGCCGGACTCACATTCGCCGTAAAAACAGCCCGCCGCTTCCCCAATCGAAACATCACCATCCTCACCAAGGCCCACACCGACGAAACCAACACCAAATATGCCCAGGGTGGAATAGCCGTAGTCAACGACCTCGAGAACGACAGCTTCCAGAAACATATTGACGATACGCTGATTGCCGGAGACGGTCTTTGCAACGCGGAAATAGTAGAACTCGTGGTCAAAGAAGGACCCGAGCGCGTCAACGAAATGATCGAATGGGGCACCCAGTTCGACAAAAACGCCGAGGGCGACTACCTCCGCGGAAAAGAAGGCGGCCACTCAGAATACCGCATCCTCCATCATAAGGATATCACTGGCTTCGAAATTGAAAGAGCCCTGGTCGAGGAAACCAAAAAATACCCCAACATCCAGATCCACAACCACTGGTTTGTGGTAGACATAATCACCCAGCACCACCTCGGATTCCTGGTCACCAAAGC
>JAFAAT010000319.1 GCA_023426425.1 Bacteroidota bacterium
GAGTAGGCGGGTAATCCATAACAGTTGCTCCTGACAGCTTTCATTCTCAGCATTTTTATAAGATCTTCCAACTAAGGGTACAGTTGTTTCTGATTCATAGCAGTCTCTTCCTCTCATATGACTGCAACTTCTCTCAATGGCAAAATTGCACTTATCACAGGTGGCAGTTCAGGTATAGGTAAAGCAATCACAGAGACACTTCTACAGAACAAGGCAACTGTAATAAACGCGGATATCGCTGATGCTGACGGAGTTCATTCAAATCACTACTTCTTCTGTCAAACAAATGTGGATCGTGTAGAAGAAATTCAACAGCTGCATGAGTTCCTTAGCCAAAGCCTATTTGTTCCAGACATACTGATTTGCAACGCTGGTATAGGCATTCACGAAAAGCTCACAGAAGGGGACCCTGCCAAGTGGGAAAAGGTCATACAAACCAATGTCTTAGGAACGCTGCGGGTGATAAGAAGCATAGTGCCAGCCATGCTTTCAAAGGCAAGCCCGCATATCGTGTTTATGTCTTCAGTATCAGCCACAAACCCTTATGAATATGGTGGCGTTTACAGCGCCTCGAAAGCTGCCATAAACATGATTGCAGCAACACTAAGGCTGGAGCTTATCAACAAGGCGAGAGTCACAGTAGTCGCGCCTGGCGTGACGGACACAGCTTTTTTCAACAACATGCTCAGCGGTAATCTTACAATTGATGGGATTGGCTTCGGTGCGCTCTCAGCAGAAGAGGTTGCTGACGCTGTGGTGTATGCACTGACTCGTCCCGCAGGTCAGTCAATTAATGAGATAGTATTACGACCCGGTGGACAAACATTCTGAATATGGAATGATTTTTAAAAACTTTCAACTGCTTTCTAATCACTATGCATAAAAACATACTTATTACCGGCGGCGCCGGTTTCATTGGCTCGCACCTTACAGACGAACTTCTGAAGAATGGATATAACGTCAGAATCCTCGACAACCTAAGCGAACAGGTACATGGCCCAAATTGCAAACGCCCCGCATATCTTGCTGAAGAGGCAGAGCTTATCGTTGGTGATGTCCGTGATCCGGAGGCGGTTGCAAAAGCGCTCAAGGGAATCGATGCAGTATTTCACTACGCGGCAGCTGTCGGTGTAGGGCAAAGTATGTATGAAGTAAAAGAGTACACAGAGATAAATAACATCGGGACCGCAGTACTGCTGGAGGCACTCATAAAGAACCCCGTTAAAAAGCTAATCGTCGCGTCCAGTATGAGCATCTACGGAGAGGGTTTATACAGGAACACAGACGGCGTAGTCAAAACAGGACTTGAAAGAAAATTACCACAGCTACGCAAAGGCGACTGGGAGGTCTACGATAGAGAAGGAGAAAAACTTACTCCATTCCCAACACCGGAAACCAAAACACCAAGTCTTTCATCGATCTATGCGCTCTCCAAATACGACCAGGAACGTATGTGTCTGCTTATTGGAAAAGCATATAACATTCCGACCGTCGCACTGCGATTCTTCAATGTGTATGGAACACGTCAGGCTTTATCTAATCCTTATACCGGCGTTCTGGCAATATTCGCCTCCCGCCTTCTCAATGACAACCCACCAATGATTTTCGAGGATGGTTATCAGCAGAGGGATTTTGTGAGTGTGCAGGATATAGCACTTGCATCCAGGCTGGCTCTGGAATCAGCTGAAGCCAATGACGATGTATTCAACGTCGGTAGCGGCAACGCATATACAGTTGTGGAAATAGCAGAGAAACTTTCAAGGATACTGAATAAAGGTCATCTCTCACCAGAGATCACCGGAAAATACAGAGTCGGTGACATTCGCCATTGCTTTGCAGATATTTCCAAAGCACGTGACATCCTCGGCTATGAACCCACACGCACACTTGAAGATGGCTTAGTGGAACTGGCCGAGTGGCTGGAGGGACAAACTGCAGTCGACAAGGTGAGTCAGGCAAGGCTTGAATTAAGCTCGCGCGGACTCACTGTATAACCTTAATCATCAGAGAAATGTTGTCACAATCATCATCGAACCAAAAGAGTGAGCGCATCGGCTTTGTGCAATGGTTTCACGTAGACCAGCATGAAGAAGTCGAGAAATCCCTTGAAGATTTCCAGCGGCTGGGGATTTCTCAGATTCGTACCAATATCTCCTGGGCAGACTGGCACAGGCCTAATGGCAGGAAGTGGTATGATTGGCTCATGCAGAAGCTGGGTCAGAAACTGGAAATACTTCCTTGCGTTCTCTATACACCACCCTCTATAGCTATAGCTTTAAAATCTTCTGCACCACCAACAAACCCAAAGGCATATGCAGACTTCATAGACGTTATTATCTCAGACTATGGGCAGCATTTCGACTACATCGAGCTGTGGAACGAACCCAATAATCTTGCAGAGTATGACTTCACCCTGGATCCAGACTGGAACATCTTCTGCGAGATGGTGGGCGGTGCAGCTCACTGGGCTCAGAAAAGAGGGAAGAAGACTGTGCTGGGTGGCATGAGCCCTATTGATCCTAACTGGCTGCAGCAAATGTTCCGAAAAGGGCTGATGCAGTATATCGATGTAGTAGGCATTCATGGCTTCCCTGATATTTTCGACTACAACTGGGAAGGCTGGCAGGCTGCAGTTGACAAAGTGAAAAAAGTGCTTGAGGAACATGAATCATCAGCATCACTTTGGATCACAGAAGCAGGATTTTCCACCTGGCAGAAAAGCGAACGCAAGCAACTCAAAGAATTTATAAACGCTGCGGCAACAGATGTAGAACGAATGTACTGGTACAGCCTTAAGGATCTGTCCCCTGATTTGCCGGCTGTAGATCGCTTCCACCTGGATGAACGGGAGTACTATTTCGGAATGAAAAATGCTGACAACTCTCCCAAGCTGCTCTACACACTACTTGCTGCAAAAGGAGTGCAAAATATCAGCTCATTCGAATGGATGACAGAGCCGGTAATTGGCCGTCCTGAGAAGGAGAAATATACACTGATTACCGGTGGCGCTGGTTTCGTGGGTACCAACCTTGCAGACAGGCTTTTAAGCAATGGGGAAAAGGTGATGATATTCGATAACCTCTCTCGCGCTGGTGTCGAGAAAAACCTTTTCTGGCTTAAGGAGAAGCACGCCGAAAACCTGCAGATCATGATTGCTGATATTCGCGACAGGAATGCCGTGAAACATGCAGTGCAGCACGCTTCGCAGGTGTTCCATTTCGCAGCGCAGGTAGCTGTGACTTCATCATTGGTCAACCCCTTCCACGACTTCGAAGTGAATGCTCAGGGCACGCTCAACCTTCTTGAAGCGATCAGGAATTCACCTAACCAGCCTCCAATCATCTTCACCTCTACAAATAAAGTGTACGGAGACCTTGACGACCTGGGCATTGTAATGAACAGTACCCGTTATCATCCGGAGAATCTGTACTTCCGTCAACACGGGATAAGTGAAGAAAGAATCATAGAGTTTCACAGTCCCTATGGCTGCACAAAAGGAGTGGCAGACCAGTACATACTTGACTACGCAAGGACATTTGGCTTAAAGACCTGCGTGTTCAGGATGAGCTGTATTTATGGTCTACATCAGTTTGGAACAGAAGACCAGGGCTGGGTTGCACATTTCCTGATCCAGGCACTTAAAGGCAAGCCGATTACCTTGTATGGGGACGGCAAGCAGGTAAGGGATATCCTGTTCATTGATGATCTTGTGGATGCATTTCTTTTAGCAGTTACAAACATTGACAAGATTTCAGGATCTGCATTCAACATGGGTGGAGGTGTCAACAACACAGTGAGTCTACTTGAGTTGATAGACCTGATTGAGGCTGTATCCGGCAGACGCCCTGAGGTGCATTTCAATGACTGGCGCCCGAGTGATCAGAAGTATTATGTTTCAGACTTCAGCAAATTCAGAAAGATTACCGGCTGGCGTCCGAAGGTGGGAGCTATCGAAGGTGTGACAAGATTGTACAAGTGGCTGAAGGAAAATGCAGACCTTCCTGAAAGCCGTCCTGTCGAAACTGTTGAAGCAGTTGTTTAATGAATTAACGATACAAGCTAATGATAGCAGCAGTACTCACACAACCTGGAAAATTTGAACTAAAGAACACCACATCGCCAGAGCTAAAGGAAGGACAGTTGAAGATCAGGGTAGAGGGCTGCGGTGTATGCGCTTCCAGCATTCCTTTGTGGGAAGGCAGAGAGTGGTTTCAATATCCTGTAATGCCAGGAGCACCCGGACACGAAGGCTGGGGTATAGTGGATGAAGTGGCAGCAGATGTTACTTCTTTTCGCCCCGGTGATAGAGTGGCTTTCCTATCGGGTAATTCGTATGCGGAGTTTGACATCGCCAACGAACATGCAGTAGTCAGGATACCAGATTCACAGGCAGGCAAACCATTTCCGGGTGAGCCACTCGGATGTGCAATGAACATCTTCGAGCGCAGTGATATACAAGAAGGTGATGTGGTCGCAATAATTGGCATTGGGTTTCTTGGTGCTCTGCTTTGCCAGCTTGCGAAAGCGCGGGGGGCAAAAGTGATCGCTATTTCCCGGAGGAAGTATTCACTTGGGTTTGCAGAGCGATATGGTGCGGACGAGATAGTCCCTCTGACTGAAACCTGGGATGTAGCAGCGAAAGTAGGTGAGATCACTTCCGGCGCCTTTTGCCACAGAGTTATTGAAGCCACGGGTAAACAGGAAGCTCTAGATATTGCTACAGAGATAGTTGCTGAAGGTGGGAAGCTCATTGTAGCAGGCTATCATCAGGATGGATTAAGGCAGATCAACTTTCAGAAATGGAACTGGAAAGGAATTGATGTCATCAATGCACATGAGAGAGATCCCCGACGTTATCTGCACGGTATGAGTAAAGCTGTAGAAGCGGTAGTGAATGGGAAGATAAATCCTGAAAGTCTCTACACAAATATTTTTCCGCTTGAGAAGCTCGCTGATGCATTTTCGTTCACAGTGAGCAGACCGGACGGATTCATGAAAGCACTAGTTCAGATATAATACCGCATAAAGTTGGAAACATTAACACAGACAAAACCGAAACTCGCTTTTGCAGGAGTAGGGTGGATTGGCAGGCATAGAATGCAGGCCGCAGTAGAAAGCAGGCTGGCGGATGTAATGCTAATCTCAGATCCTTCTGAAGAATGCCTGCAGGAAGCACTTAAGCTGGCTCCTTCCGGAGAGTGCAGGAAGGAATTTGATGCAGTCTTAGCTCACCCGGATGTGGATGCAGTGGTAATCGCCACGCCCAGTGCGTTGCATATGCAACAGGCGGTGCAGGCTTTTGAGGCGGGTAAGGCAGTTTTCTGTCAGAAGCCATTGGGCAGAAATGCCGATGAGGTAAAGGCCGTGATAGAGGCTGCGCGAAGCGCGGACAAGCTGCTGGGAGTTGATTTTTCATACCGGTACACAGCCGCGTTTCAGGCAGTTTTAGATGTTGTACGTTCAGGAGAACTGGGCAGAATATTTTCCGTTGAGCTTAAGTTTCACAACGCCTACGGACCAGACAAGCCCTGGTTCTATGATCACAAACTTTCTGGTGGTGGCTGTGTACTGGATTTGGGCATTCACTTGATCGATCTGATGCTGTATGCTCTTGACTTTCCTGAACTTGTCAGGGTCAATAGTCGGCTTTTTGCTAATGGCGTCCCCGCCAGGGTTGGTGAATCGGTGGAGGACTTCGCAGATGTAAGTATGACGCTTGATGATGGAATCGCTGCGCACTTGACCTGCTCCTGGAATCTGAATGCAGGTAAGGAAGCGGAAATCGAAGTTTCGTTCTACGGAACGAAAGGTGCAGTTAGTATGCACAATGTCAATGGGTCTTTCTATGATTTTGCAGCGCTTAGGTTTGAGAAAACGAGGACACATACATTGGTGTCTCCTCCTGATGCATGGGGTGGAAGAGCATTGGTAGATTGGATCAAGCAGCTTTCGATTAGTGACTGTTATAATAGTACGGCAGATGAGTTTTTGAAGTCTGCTATTGTGCTCGATAAGATTTATGGCAAAACCTAAATCGTCTCCCTTGCATATTCTGATGACCGCCGATACAGTTGGCGGTGTATGGACCTATGCAATGGAGCTGTGTAACGCGCTCGAGGGTCAGGTGCAGTTTAGTTTAGTGACGATGGGTGCTCCCCTTACAACTGCACAGCGCGAGGAAGTAGGCAGATCTAAGAATATCAATCTGTTTGAAACAACCAACAAGCTAGAGTGGATGGAGCATCCATGGGAGGAGGTTGACGATGCAGGAAGTTATTTGATTGAGTTGGAGCAGCGTCTGAAACCTGATATTGTTCACCTGAATGCCTATGCGTTTGCTGCACTCCCTTTCACTGCGCCAGTGGTGTTAGTTGCACATTCAGATGTGTACACCTGGTGGCGTGCGGTGAAAGGCAGCAATCCACCGCGTGAATGGAAGGAATACTATGACAGAGTGCAAAGGGGCATCAATAACACAGATGTATTGATTGCGCCGTCCAGGTCAATGTTGGAGGCACTGACGGAGGTATATACTGTGCCTGCGGATGCAAGAATTGTCTACAACGCTCGTAACCTGATGAAGTACCCCGATGATGGTGAGAAGAACAATATCCTTTCTGCAGGAAGGATTTGGGATGAGGCAAAGAATGTGCAACTTCTAGTCAGATCGGCGGTTGATATTCCTTACAAGATCAGGATGGCAGGCGAGACCAGTTTTGAGGGTAGCTTCTTTGACCAGCACCTGTCGAATATTGAGCTACTGGGCAAACTGGATAGCAGACAAATGGCCAGTGAGTTTGCTGCAGCAGCGGTTTATGTGCTGCCTGCCAAATACGAACCTTTCGGTCTGTCAGTCCTTGAAGCTGCAATTTCAGGATGTGCATTGGTGCTGGGTGATATACCATCGCTTCGAGAGATATGGGGCGACGCGGCTGTTTATGTCGACGCAGATGACTCAGGTGCCCTGGCAGATTTGATCAATAGACTCATGGAGGATGGAAGTGAAAGATCTGAATATGCGAGTAAAGCTATGACTCGTGCAATGCTTTATTCTACAACGCTGATGGCGGAAAGCTATCTTGAGATATACCGTGAATTGATAACCGAAAGATCAACTTTTGAACGAAAGGAAATACTACACAAATGAACATCCTGTTATTTTACCACTCACTTCTCTCGGACTGGAACCATGGCAATGCACATTTCCTGCGGGGCATTGCCACAGAGCTCCTGGCACGCGGCAATACGGTTACAGTGTTTGAACCAAAGAACAACTGGAGCATATCGAACTTATTTGCGGAGAACGGGGCTGAGGCAATTACAGAGTTTTACAAGTACTACCCTCAACTTAAGAGTACCACATATGATGAAACGCTGGACCTGGATGCAGTTCTTGGCGAAGCAGACCTGGTGATTGTACATGAATGGAATGATCATGCTCTGGTGAAGTCAATCGGAGAAAAGAAGAGGATGCATGATTTCAAACTGTTGTTTCATGACACCCACCATCGTGCGGTTACAGATCGTAAGGGTATCAGCAGCTATGATTTGAGTAACTATGATGGAGTGCTGGCATATGGTGCGGTGATCAAAGATATTTACCTGAAGGAGGGCTGGGTGCCGAAGGCGTGGACCTGGCATGAGGCCGCGGATACAAACGTGTTCAAACCCCTTATTTCGGATGAGTATGAAGGTGATTTGGTGTGGATTGGTAACTGGGGAGATGATGAACGCACGAAGGAACTGCATGAGTTCCTGATACAGCCGGTGAAGGAACTGGGGCTAAAGGCAACCATTTATGGTGTGCGATATCCTGAGGAGGCTAAGAAAGCACTTAGTGATGCAGGTATTCGCTACAAAGGCTGGCTGCCGAACTTCAAAGCTCCTGAAGTCTTCTCAAGGTATCGATTTACGGTGCATGTGCCAAGAGGACCTTATGTGAAGTCATTGCCTGGCATACCAACAATCAGGCCTTTTGAAGCGCTTGCATGCGGGATTCCTTTGCTGTCTTCACCCTGGGATGATGCGGAGAATTTATTTACTCCAGGAGAAGACTTCATTATTGCCCGGAATGGAAAGGAGATGAAAGAGTGGATGCAGCAATTGGTCTCTGATCAGGCACTGGCAGAATCCCTTTCTAAGAACGGCCTAAAAACGATTCAAGATAAACACACCTGCGCGCATCGTGTCGATCAGCTTTATGCGATATGCGAAGAAATAGGAGTGAAGAATATTGCTCACCAAATAACTGCCTGAAGATGAAATTTGCTTTTTTTGGATCCAGCCTCGTTTCTGCCTATTGGAATGGTGCAGCCACATACTACCGCGGGATAATCCGTGCAATGAATGAAAGAGGGCATCGTGTAACTTTCTTTGAACCTGATGCTTATGACCGTCAAAAGAACAGGGATATTGATGATCCTGAATGGGCAGAGATCAAAGTGTATGAACCAACGGAAGAAGCGGTGGCACGCGCACTGGAAGAAGCGTCTTCTGCGGATGTGATTGTTAAGACAAGTGGTGTGGGGGTGTTTGATGAATTGCTGGAGAAGGAAGTATTATCGCTCAAATTGAAGGATAAAGTAGTGATCTTTTGGGACGTGGATGCGCCTGCTACCCTTGACAGAGTGAACGGTTCGGGTGATGATTATTTCGCTTCATTGATACCGGAGTATGATCTGATCCTTACCTACGGAGGAGGGGAGCCGGTAGTGAGTGCCTACAAGGCGCTGGGTGCAAAGAATTGTTATCCGATCTATAACGCACTTGATCCTGCTACGCATCATCCTGTTGCACGGGAGGAGCGCTTTGTTACAGACCTTACCTTCCTGGGTAACAGGCTTCCTGATAGAGAGAAGAGAGTGGAGGAGTTCTTTCTTTCGGTGGCGGCTGCTATGCCTGAACAGAGATTTATTCTTGGTGGTAATGGCTGGCAGGACAAGCCGATGTCGCCAAATGTGAACTACCTGGGACATGTATTCACGAAGGATCACAACGCTCTGAACTGTTCTGCCAAAGCAGTATTGAATATTAGTCGAGACAGTATGGCCAAATATGGATTCTCTCCGGCTACACGAGTATTTGAAGCTGCAGGTGCGGGTGCCTGTATTATCACTGATTACTGGGAGGGAATTGAGTTCTTTTTTGAGCCAGGAAAGGAGTTGCTTGTAGCAAGAAGCGGCGAGGAGGTTCAATCACTTCTAAGGGAGCTGACAGCGGATCGTGCTGCTGAAATCGGGAAGGCTGCACTTGAAAAAGTGTTGGCTAAACATACGTATGCACAGCGTGCTGTGGAGTTGGATGAAATTTTGAAGAAAGAATTGGTATATACCGTTGCGGAATAATGAATGACTCAATTAACATCGTTGTATTAGGACTCTCGCTTAGTTCTTCCTGGGGAAATGGTCATGCTACGACCTATCGTGGTTTGCTAAGGGAGCTTGCGGCGAAAGGGCATAAGATCACCTTCCTGGAGCGGGATGTGCCCTGGTATGCTGCGCACCGCGATCTTCAGGATCCGGAGTATTGTTCGCTGAAGTTTTATCAAAGCCTGGATGAACTGAGAACATCCTACAGCAGCCTGATAGCAGAAGCGGATCTTGTGATCGTCGGTTCTTATGTGCCTCAGGGCGTGATCGTGGGCAGGTGGGTGACAGAGATAGCGGAGGGTGTGACTGCATTTTATGATATTGACACACCTGTTACGCTCGCTAAGATCAGGGATGAAGATTACGAATATCTGCACCCTGACCAGATTAGTGTGTATGATCTGTATCTGTCATTTACTGGTGGACCTACACTAGAGCGGCTTGCGCGCGAGTATGGATCGCCGATGGCGCGTGCGCTATATTGTTCGTTTGATCCTGAGTTGTATTACCCTGAAGATCAAGCCAGGAAATGGGATCTGGGATATCTTGGCACCTATAGCAAAGACAGGCAACCGCCATTGCAGAAGCTGATGATTGATGCTGCGGCTGAGTTGTCTGCGATGAAGTTTGTTGTGGCCGGCCCACAGTATCCTGCGGATATAAACTGGCCGGGGAACCTGGAACATATTCATCACCTTCCTCCTGCGGAGCATAGGCGATTCTACAACGCTCAAAGATTTACGATGAACATCACCAGAGCAGATATGATTGCGGCCGGGTATTCTCCGAGTGTGCGACTCTTTGAAGCTGCTGCATGTGGTGTGCCTGTGATAAGTGACTACTGGGATGGTATAGAGACGTTGTTTGAGCCGGGAAAGGAAATACTGATAAGTAGATCGACAAGTGACACGGTCTCTTATCTGAAAGAGTTAAGTGATGTGGAACGAATGCAAATAGGTGCGAACGCCCGAGAGAAGGTACTGGCTGGTCATACGGCGGCTCATCGTGCCACAGAGTTGGAAAACTACTATAAAGAAGCAGTATGCAAAAGAACGGAGCAGCTCCTGCAAGTGCAAAGCTGAAGCAGAAAATTGAAGCGCTAAAGCCCTGGTTTCATAATCTTCATTTGCCGGGCAAATTGCAGACAGCACCTGATCACTGGCTAGGTGATTTTCCAAAATTTAAGTGGGAGCAGATCAAAGGATCTATCCCCAGGGACCTTACGGGGTGGACTGCGCTTGACATTGGATGCAATGCCGGCTTCTATTCTTTTGAGTTGGCTAAGAGAGGAGCTAATGTGCTGGGTATCGATCTTGATCCTCATTACCTGAAGCAGGCGAAGTGGGCAGCGAAAGAACTGGGACTTGAGGGTCAGGTGAAATTCAAGCAGATGCAGGTGTATGACCTTGCACGACTGAAGAAGAAGTTTGACCTGATCATCTTTATGGGAGTGTTTTATCATCTGCGATATCCGATGCTTGCATTGGATATTGTGTCACAGAAGGTGAATAAACTCATGGTGTTTCAGACGTTGACAATGCCGGGTGAAGAAGTGTATAGCAGGGATAATCTGCAGATGGATGAGCGTAAGCATATGCTTAAGAAAGGCTGGCCGGTGATGGGTTTTTTAGAGCACAGGTTTGCTAATGACCCCACGAACTGGTGGGCTCCTAACCACTCTTGCATTCTGGCGATGCTTCGTACCTGTGGACTCAAGGTGGTCAAGACACCCGGACACGAAATCTATATTACACAGCGGGATGAGTCGCTGGAAGCTGTATCGACGGGGTGGAATAATTCGGAGTATCTGTCTGCGATAGGGCAGGAATGGTTGCCTGATGTGGAACGGAAGGTGCGGGATAAAGCATAAGGCAGAGGGGCAGGATAAACTGTATTTTTGCTCGGCTGCAATTCATGCGTTATATCTGGGAACATATAAGGTCGGTGTTGGCGACCTATAATGGTGGGATTCCACTTACACATTTTCTGAGGAACTATTATAAGTTGCATCCTAAGCTGGGGAGCAGAGACCGGAAGATCATCTCCGAGCTTGTGTATTCCTGGTATCGTTGCAGCAGGGCATTGCCTGCCGGGCTGCCGCAGGATGAGCGGGTGAAAGCCTGTGCATTTGTATGTGAAACCAGTGTAGTGCAGGTACTGCAGTTTCTACCGGAGGAATGGCAAGCGAAGAAAAGCCTGGCAGTGAGTGATCGCGTTGCAGCTCTTGAAGCGCAGGGGATAGCGTTTCATCTCGATGCAATATGCAATGTGAGGGACAAACTATCTGAGGGAATAGAGAGGACTCAGTGGCTACTATCGATGTTGCAGCAGCCACGACTTTTCATCAGGGTAAGGAAAGAAAGAGAAAAGGTATTGGGTATTCTGAGGCGGGAGGGTATTCCGTTAGAGGAGCTGGAGGGAGGATGTGTTGCACTGCCAAATGGATTGGGGGTGGATAAGCTGCTGAGAGCTGAAGATTATGTAGTGCAGGATGCATCATCTCAAGCGACGGGGAGGTATTTAGATGTGCAGGATGGAGCGCAGTGGTGGGACTGTTGTTCGGGGGCTGGGGGGAAGTCGTTGCTGCTGATGGATAGAGCTTCGAAGGTGAGGTTGACTGTTTCGGATAAGCGGGAGAGCATACTGCACAACCTGAAGGAAAGATTCAGGCTATATGGGCATAGAATGCCTGAGGCTCTTGTGGTGGATGTGTCGGATGCGGGGGAGCTTAAGAAGGTGATGGGAGCGGGGAAATTTGACCGGGTGCTTTGTGATGTTCCCTGTTCTGGTTCGGGGACATGGGCGAGGACTCCGGAGCAGTTGTATCATTTTGAAGAAGGGATGGTAGCGCAATACTCCAGGTTGCAGCTAGAGATTGCTACGAATGCAGCGGGATTTCTTAAGCCAGGAGGGAAGCTGGTGTATATCACCTGTTCTGTGTTTGAGGAGGAGAATGAGCGGGTGGTGGAGCAACTAGTGGAGCGGCATAAACTCGAGTGTGAACACTCAGGGATCATCAATGGAATTGAGTTGCGCGCAGACAGTATGTATGTGGCCGTCCTGAGGAAAGCA
>JAFAAT010000001.1 GCA_023426425.1 Bacteroidota bacterium
ATTGCCCATATCACAGGAATTCCACGAAAAGCGAAGAACGTCATCCACCACCGCTTCTGCTTACAATGATCAGCGGAGGCTTTGGGGCGACCTCTGTCCCAGCTTTACTCGCGTCACCCTCTGTGGAACTCTGCGTCACCTCCGTGAGCTCTGTGTAACTCTACCACTAGCGCCGTTCAACTCAGCCAGGCTGCTTATCCAACCCATGGTTTATTACTTCAGGTATTTCACCCATGCTCCCGAGGTTAATCCAGCCAACACAAAAAGCAAGCTGATAATGATGTAGTATATGAACCAGTGTCGGGCCGAATTGTTGAAAAATCCATGTTTGAACTTTGTGATAAAAACGCAACAAGGGCGGAGCAACACCTGTCTTAGCCCCGTAATGAGCTGGACAAGATTGCTAAAACAGTTTTGTCACTTTAAATTAGGGAACTATGCCAAAACACGAAGGAAATTCTAGCCAGAAGAGCGACTTTCCATTTTACAGGAATGCGAACGAGAAGGCCAGACGGCTATAAGGCGCAAATACAGTCTTTCACCGTCTCTGGTGCAGCGTTGGAAAAACAAGAATTTGCCCAAGTAAAGCCCGTGCGTAAGCTGTGCCATTTTCAGTAACTGTTTGTTTGCCATTGGCTGCAGATTTACCTCTGCAACTTGATAACTAGAAAGAAAGTGCACCTGCTAAAACAAATCCAAAAATGATACTAGTCATTTCCATTGTCTATTGACAGATCAGGAGTTTAGTAGGTAGATATCTTTTAACCGGGTCACAACGCTAGCCGTATCTGTTATTTCAATCCACCCAGGATCAGATAAAATCACGGCATTAGAGTATCTTTAATTTAACAAGAGTCTATTATGTTTGATGTCTCATTACCCACCCCATGAAACAGTACATTCTATTTTCTGCCGCATTATTTGCTTGTATCTCTTTCTATGGGAGCAAACTCACTGCCCAGCAACTTCAACTTCATACCAACTATACCCGACTGATTGGTGGATTGGGATACGAACAAATAAACGATCTTTTATATGACGTGCGGGACAATAGCCTGGTCTTCACAGGCTGGGCAATGGACAGTTGTGGCACAGGCGATCTCCCACCCTGCCCTCCGGTAACCGGCAGGCGAGATCTGGTGGTTGGTAAAAAGGATAGCAGCCGGAACCTCGTCTGGCTGAGACAATATGGCGGAAGTCAAGACGATGGCGGTACGCGTATTATTACTACGGAAGATGGCGGATATGCTGTAATTGGAAGCACATCGTCTACTGACGGCGATATTACTAGCACCTATGGCGATGATGTGTGGCTCGTAAAGCTGGATAGCTCAGGGAATCTACAGTGGCAGAAATGTTATGGTAGTGTATTAGGTGCCGAAATGGGCACTGATCTTAAACAAACCAAAGACGGCGGTTTTATATTAGTCGGCACTTCAAGTGGTAGCGGAGAGGATGTGCCATTCCAGTATGTCCAATCCCCTTTCACTACCGACTGGCTTGTAATCAAGACTGATGCTGTCGGAGATATATCCTGGACAAAAACCCTTGGCGGAACAGGTTACGAAGAGGTAGCATTTATATTTGAAACTGATAACAGCTATTACCTGGCAGGATTTTCAACATCGAAAAATTATTATTGTGATGATACCTCCTGGCATCCTGGTGTACCCTCCGAAGGGGATTATCTTCTTGTAAAGCTGGATAGTGCTGGAAATTACCTCTGGAATAGGAGCTACGGCGGTAGTCTAAATGATAGGTTGGAGGATGCGATATTCGATGAGCAAGACACTACAATCGTCATGGTGGGGCGCACTATTTCGACAGATTATATGGTGCCGCCATATCCGTCCACTGCAAGTTCAGCAAGTATTCTCGCTATAAAGGCTCGGCCCGACGGTACACTTGTGTGGAGTAAGGTTTATGGAGACAACAGTAGCGAATCATTAAGTTACATTCGGAAGTCATCGATTCACAAAGGCTACATTATAAGTTGTCAGGCAGCGTTGAATACGCCTATACCCCCATATTATTTTGGAGGCAGCGGTGATATTCGCATTTTCCTCACTGACAGCGCTGGTAACCAACTTGCTGATAAAATAGTTGGCGGGGTCAAAGGAGACATGTCAGGTGTCGCGATAGCAACAAACGTTGGATTTGCCGTAGGGGGTGCAACAAATTCCGATGTATTCGCAGAAGGTACAACGTCACCTAAACATGGAACCAATTCGGAAGCGTATATCTCATACCTATACGACACGCCCGCTGTAAATCCAGTGCTGGAGGTTGACCGGTCCACAGGAGACCTGCTGGTCTACCCCAATCCGGCTGGCGACGAAATAACCGTGGAATTAAGATCAGAAAATACAAATGGTGTGCTCAAGGTAACAGATGCTGCAGGAAGGGAGATCTGGCGAAAGCGTGTAAAGAACAGAGACCAAAGTCTGAGCATAGATGTAAGCGACTGGCAACGCGGCGTATTTATTCTGCACTGGCAGGACGAGAATGCTACAATAACAACACAGAAATTGGTACTGCAATAAGTTCTTCACCGATACAATGAATTTTTTGAAAGAGCTCATCAGCAAGCTGTTGCTATTGTTTGCGGCTGTAGCGCATACTGTTTCCTCTGGAATTACAATTTCCCCACTGCACAGCAATTCCTGTGTGCTTTTTTTTAAATTGAGAAGAGTCTATTATGTTTAATATCTCATTACCCAGCCCATGAAACAGTACATTCTATCTTTTGCCGCACTACTTGCTTGTATGTCTTTCTATGGGAGCAAACTCACTGCCCAGCAACTTCAACTTCATACCAACTATACGCGACTGATTGGCGGGCTAGGGCATGAGCGCATCAATGATCTTTTATTTGACGTACGTGACAACAGTCTTGTCTTCACAGGCTGGGCAACGGATAGTTGTGGTACTGGTGATCTTCCACCCTGCCCTCCGGTAACCGGCAGGCGTGATCTGATGGTGGGCAAAATGGATAGCAGCCGGACCCTTGTCTGGCTGAGGCAATATGGAGGAAGTAACGATGAAGCGGGTGCTAAGATTATTGCGACTTCTGATAACGGCTACGCAGTTGCGGGAGGTACATCTTCTACCGATGGGGACATTTCCAGCACCCATGGCGGTGATGTATGGCTTGTAAAGTTGGATAGCCTCGGCAATATCCAATGGGAGAAATGTTATGGCAGCAGTAACGGAGAGGAATACGCATACGACGTCGCACAGACCGGGGATGGCGGATTTATCATTGCTGCCGTTTCAAGCGGCAGCGGCGATGACGTGCCTTTTCAATATGTCCAGTCGGCGTTCTCTATCGATTGGTTTATAATAAAAACAGACAGCCTTGGCAATATACAATGGACGAAAACTCTTGGCGGCACGCGTGATGAACAAGGGGCGTCCATATTTGAAATCGGAGGCAACTATTATATGGCAGGCTACTCAACTTCGCATGATCATGATTGTAACGACACCTCCTGGCATCCTTGGGTATATACAAGCGGGGATTACTTCCTGATAAAGCTGGACAGCGCAGGCAACTTTCTCTGGAACAAAAGCTATGGAGGCAGCCTGGATGATCAAATGTGGGAGGCTTTGTTCGATGACCGCGACAGCAGTATCGTAATGGTCGGACATACTATTTCAACTGACTATATGGTACCCCCGTCTCCCCTCACGGCAGGTACAGGAGATATTTTGGCGATGAAAATAGCGCTCGATGGAACACTGGTCTGGAGTAAAGTATACGGTGACAACAGTAGTGAATGGATGTCGCACATTCGGAAATCTCCGCTTGGCAGCGGCTACATCATTAGTTGCCAGGCAGACTTGAATATGCCTATACCCCCATATTATTTCGGAGGCAGCCGTGATATTCGCATTTTTTTGACTGACAGCGCTGGTAACCAAGTTGCTGATAAAGTGGTTGGCGGGGCTAGTGGAGACATAACAGGTGTAGCGATAGCAACAAATGTTGGATTTGCCGTAGGGGGTGCATCAAACTCTGATGTATTTGCAGAAGGCAGTACATCACCCAAACATGGAACCAATTCGGAAGCGTACATCTCATACCTATACGACACACTAGCTGTAAATTCAGTGCTGGAGATTAACCGATCCACAGGAGACCTGCTGGTTTATCCCAATCCTGCCGGAGACAAAATAACCGTGGAATTAAGATCAGAAAATACAAATGGTTTGCTCAAGGTAACGGATGCTGCCGGAAGGGAGATCTGGCGAAAGCGTACAAAGAATAGAGTCCGCAGTTTGGAAATAGATGTAGCTGCATGGCCAAGGGGATTGCTTATTCTTCACTGGCAACCTGACGGTGGTAATGTCATGAGCAAAAAGTTAGTACTGCAGTAGTTCCTGAAAAATGGATACACTAGCGGAGAGTTCCTACGGCAAGGCAGGAATGGCACCTCGTTTAATATAGTCAAAGAAAAGATGCCGTTCAACGATATGGTTGCGAACGGACGTCTTTAAATGCTCGGTTCATTAGCCTGGCAACCCTCGGATAGTTTGCTGCAGCTTGGCTTATCGCATCATCAATTTGACGATCAGGATGCGGTCCATCGAAGAAAAAGAACCAGAAACTTTTTAGTTCAATGTCGCTTAAGTTGTCTAATAGGTGAAGCATTAAATCTGTCCTCTGCCTCAGCTTGCGATCAATCATCATCTGAAAACAGGTTACCGCATCAGCATCCCAGTTTCCATTAATCGCTATCCTGATCATTTTTTGGAAATGTAGAGTATCCGGAATTTCCAACCTCTCAAATAGGTGTACATGTTCGCATCCAACATCATACAACGGTTGAGGCTTGTTAACCTTGTGATCCCAGCCGTAAATGGCGCTAAAGCTTTCGAATGAACCTGGATAAATCTCAAACATATACTTTGACAGTTCGAACAAACTGAAGTTCCGGTATTGAGCATGACGAGTGAATAGAACGTCCTTTAGGAGTCTATTTTCCCTACCTGACTCTCGGAGACAATTTGACCAAAACAAATCATCTTCCCAAAAACGAAATAAGCAAGAATTAAAAACTGTTTCACCACGCTTTGCTATAATACTCTTTTTATAAACTCCACGCGTCCCTCTGTCCCTGTCCCACGTCGCACTCGTCGCACTCTTCCCATGTCCCTCCAGTCCCACTCGTCCCTCGTCCCATGTCGCTGTCGTCCCCCCTGCCTCCTGCCTCATGCCTCCTGCCTACTGCCTGCTGTCCACTGACTTATCTCCAACTCTACCCCTAATCTGCTATTACTTATCACCTAAGTTACTCCCTGTCTGTCCACCCACCACACCTTAACGCCCGGAACCGCAGGGGAACCGTATCTATATCTGCAATCATTATTTGTTTTTTGGAAAATTTTCTAAATTCGCAGGTAAGAAAAACCTTATTCGTTAACCTAAAACATTCTATCTATGGCTCTTGTTGCATCCCCCATCGTTTACAAAGGCCCCCTCGGCAACATGTCTTTCTATGTCGATCACCAGGGCCGCTGCATCGCCCGGCAAAAGCAAGTCCGCTCCGAAGACTATCTCAAACACCCCAATAGAAAAGGACAGCTAAACAGCGTCAAAGAGTTTGGTTCCGCATCCACCATCGCTGCTGCCATCCGCACACCCTTCGCAGACTACATCAAATTCTGTTCCGATGCCTCCTATTTCAACCGCCTCATGTCATTATTGCGCCACGCTGCCAACCAGGACCATCTCTCCGAAGTAGGCCAGCGCCAAAGCACACGCGGAAATATCTTCCTGCTCGAAGGCTTTGAATTCAACAAAAACCGCCACCTCCAGCAAGCACTAAACGCTGACGTAGTCACCCACTACGACGAACAAACCCGCGAAGTAAAGATCGATATTCAGCCTTTCTGCCCCAAAACCCATATCCACGCACCCAAAGAGGCTCGCTTCTTCCAGGTAGTTGCTGTAGCCAACGTAGCTGGGCATCGTCAAATTAACCCTGCGCAGGAGGTCTCCAATCTTATAGATGTCCGCTCCACAGAGCTCCAATCCATTTCCCTACGCCTGCAACCCACCCAGGAAGAAGGAGAATTGCTCACCATCTCCCTCGGGGTCATATTCTATGAAGAATACATGGGGCACCCACTTCTGATTCGCGATGGCACCATGTCCATCCTCGAGGTCTACAATATCCGCCAAGAACCACCGCTCTTCCTCGATAGCACAGGTAAAATTAACGACAAAGTTTTTGACCAGCAAAGTCAGCAAACACTCCAGCAAGGCAAAGAATTGCGCCTGCGCCAGAAATATAAATCATGCAAAGTCATCAGCGGCGACACTAACAAAACGCCCTTCGGCAACCTCAAACCCGATTACACTCAGCTAAAGTATCATTTGGAAAACCAAAAGCTGGAGAAGCTCCGAAAAGGCTGACGCTGAAGCAACAACAGCAGTGCACTATTTTGAGAGCAGGCCAACCAGCATCTGAAAACCTCAACTACGGTCAACGCAATAGAATCAACACAGGTGTGCACAGCATCAATAAAGCTCTTCACGCAGAAAACAGCGTATAATGTCCTGCACTTTTTCGGAACAGGTTTGCCATAGAACTAGTTTTCTATAACGGTAACCAACTTTTCTGATTGGTAAATACTTTCGGGGGAGATGACTCTTTCGTTTAGGGGGATATTTCTGCCATACCGCTCCCGTAGCTTTTGTGCTACACTCGGATGTTTTATGTTGAAGCTTTTCAAAAACTCCAATTCACCTAATTCAACGCCTGCTGCTTCTTTGTAGATTTTCCAGACAAGCTCCGAACAATAAATTCTTTGGTCTGACCATTCGAAATAAAGATCATAGTTCTTCCCTTCAAAACGTGAGCCTGCCAGTTTCATCTTCTGCAGAACATCAGCCGTCAGAAGCTTCTCAGCATTCCTGAGACGTTTCACTACAAAATGTCTGTTCTCCCCCTGCTGAATCCACTTGTCTAATGGTGTCGTTTTGACGGGTTGTACAGCTTCAAAGACAAAGAAGTCGTCTCCTTTCCGGTAAACAATCCCTACATGACTGTACCTGGACCCGGTTGCCAGTTGAATAGCCTTGCTCTGGGAAGATTTAGAAGTCTGAAAAATAATGTCCCCATTCTGAAGTTCCTGAACAGAGTCATCAGAAAAGCTGCAGCCTGTCAGGTGCAGTATTCCCAGTAAGAGAGCTATCAAACGTACAGTATTCATGTCAATACAAATATGACTAAAGTTTTTAAATCTGCACGCCTCAATTGCAGGATTCCTACCAGATGAATCCACCTACTGCTCTTCAAAATCCAACTTAACACCTAATTTCGCGGGCAATGACACGCGCTGCCCTTGTTGAAATTATAAGAAGAAAGAAATCTGTTCTTTGTGTAGGTCTGGATACAGACCTTTCCAAAATTCCCGCCCATTTAATCGGGGAAGAGGATCCTGCATTTGCATTTAATAAGGCAATCATTGATGCCACAAAAGAATTTGCAGTCGCCTATAAGATCAACACCGCATTTTATGAAGCGCAGGGCATCCGCGGCTGGCAGACGATGCAACGCACGCTGGAATATATTCCAAAAGATATTTTCACAATCGCGGATGCCAAGCGTGGGGATATAGGCAATACCTCTGAGCAGTATGCGAAGACCTTTTTTGAGACTTACCCTTATGACAGCGTAACTGTGGCTCCCTATATGGGCGAGGACAGTGTTCGGCCATTCCTGGGATTTGAGGGTAAGTGGGCAATTGTGCTGGGCCTTACTTCCAACGCCGGGAGTGCGGATTTCCAATTGCAGCCTTCAGGTGAGGGATTGATGTACGAGCGGGTACTGAGAACTGTAGCCAGCTGGGGCACACCAGAGAATACGATGTTCGTCATTGGCGCAACCCGGAAGGAGCAGCTGCAGCATGTGAGGGGTATGCTACCAGAGCATTTCTTTTTGATTCCAGGCGTGGGTGCGCAGGGTGGAGATGTACCGACGGTATGTAGGAATGCAATGAATAATGATGGTGGGATATTGATTAACGTGTCGAGGGGAATTATCTACGCTTCCCGGGAGCGAAACTTTGAAGAAGCTGTCGCCGAAGCGGCAGCAAACTACCAGAAGGAGATGGCGGAATTTCTTTAAATCCCAACGCGTCTTTCAAAAGTCACACAAACACCCATCAAAAAAACGAAGACACGAAAACACAAAAAAACCTCCCCCTCTGTGGACCTCTGCGTCTCCTCCGTGTTCTCTGCGTAACTTCTATTCAATACCCATCAAAAAAACGAAGACACAAAAACACAAATAAACCTCCTCCCCCTCCGTGGACCTCTGCGTCTCCTCATCCCGATAGCTATCGGGACCGTGTAACTTAACGTCCGAAACCTCAAATTCCCGCCCGGGGTTGCTATTTCCATTACTCCTTTTTTGTAATTTAACCCTCCCAAAACCCCAAAAACCCTTTGTCGTATGAACGAGAATCTCTTTCAGTTCATCTGGCAGTATAGCCTGTACAACCCCAAAGACCTGACCACCACTCAGGGTGAGCCACTTATAGTCATCCACCCCGGCAAGCGTAACACCAACTCAGGACCTGATTTTGAAGAAGCGCGAATCAGGATTGGCAACACCACTCTCGTAGGTAATGTGGAGCTTCACATCCGCACCAGCGACTGGAAGAAGCATGGACATGAACAGGACGAGTCTTACCAGAACATCATCCTGCATGTGGTGTTTGAAGACGATGTGAAACACCAGGATCTCGCCTTCCCCAAGCTGGAGCTTTACAAACATATTCCCCCTTACGTCCTGGACCAATATACCAACCTCTTACAGACCACCCAGGAAATCGCCTGCGCCCGTCAGCTGGGCCGCGTGAGTAGTATTGTGAAAGAAAGCTGGCTGAACCGCCTGCTGGCAGAGCGATGGGAACAGAAGCTCGGCGAATGGAAGGAACTGCTGGACCAATCAGCGGGCGACTGGCGTAACCTGTTGTACTGGAGGATGGCTGCCAACTTTGGGTTCAAAGTGAATGCCGCACCGTTTCTCTCCTTATCAAGATCACTGCCACTCAACATCCTGGCGCGACACAAAGACAATATGATGCAGCTTGAGGCGCTGCTATTCGGTCAGGCGGGCATGTTGCAGCAGCCATTCCGGGAGGAATATCCCAAAGCACTTCAGAAGGAATACACCTACCTCGCAGGCAAGTACAATCTGGTGTCTACAGCTGGTCATCTCTGGAGGTTTATGCGAATGCGGCCAGCTAACTTTCCAACAGTGCGGATCGCACAATTTGCTGCACTGATCCACAAATCGCTGCACCTGTTTTCGCAGATAGTGGAGAAAGCAGATGCGAAACTAATCCACCCCTTGCTACAAGTGAAGGCAAGTCCCTACTGGGACAGCCATTTCCGTTTCGATGAGGAAGTGGAAAAGCCCACGGAAAAGCATTTGGGCACAGATTCCATCAACAACATAATCATCAACACGATTGCGCCGATACAATTTCTGTATGCACACTACCATGGCAGCATGGACGACCAGGAGCGGGCGTTGAACCTGCTGGCATCAGTTCCGGCTGAGCATAACAAGTTTCTGACCCTCTGGGAGCATCATGGCTGGAAGGCAGACAATGCTGCCACTTCGCAGGCTTTACTGCAACTATTCAACCGTTACTGCGCGTCGAAGAAATGCCTGGAATGTGCAGTCGGGCTGCAGATCATCAAATCCAAACCTGCTGTGGTTTAGGCCGGCCAGTGGAAGTTCACCGATTTCTTGCACTCGGGATGCAGGCTGAGATAGACCGGGCAGGTCAAAGCAGCATGTTCCAGTATCTTCTGTTCTTTATCTGAATAGGTCTTTCCCTCAGGAAGGCGCACCTCTACCCTAACCTCTCCGATTCTTCTGGGGTCTGGAACCATGATCTTAGTTACCTCGCAGGAGGTGCCGTCCATATCTATCTGATGCGTGCGTGCAGCGATGCCCATCAGCGTCATCATGCATGAGGCCAGAGCGGTGGCGACGAGGTCGGTGGGGGAAAAACGTTCTCCTTTTCCATTGTTGTCTACAGGCGCATCCGTTTCGATGACGGTACCTGACTGTAAATGAGTAGCAATGGTGCGGAGGTCTCCCTGGTAAACTATTTT
>JAFAAT010000007.1 GCA_023426425.1 Bacteroidota bacterium
AGTATACTGTTCGGCAACATGGACAGGATTGACTATATCAAATGCGACATTGAGGGTTATGAGGAAGTTGTATTGCCGGAGATGAAGTCAGTGCTGGAAAAGCACAAACCGCCCATTCAGCTGGAAACCTTTGGCAGCCATAAGTCGAAAGTGGAGCAGTTCCTCTGGAGTATTGGATACCAGACTTATGAGCTGGAAGATGGTGTGCTGAAGACTCCGGAGCAAATACGGCGTCCAAACACCGGAGACTTGCTGTTCGTACATCCTGAAAACGCCTCCAGGATTCAGCCATTTCTTCAAAAAGGGTAATGTGGCAGCGGATTTGTTTAGTTTGATGAGTAGCTTAGTTGTTGCCGCAACTATGCAGGAAAGTCTTGGTTGTTGCGTGCAGTTTTCCAGCATTTCCTTTGCATATACGGTGCTAAAACTGCATTGATGTCGATGTAATGAAACTGTCAGTTAAGGTTTTTTTCAGGATTGATTAAGTTTCATTTAGTAAGAAACCCCGGAAGGTGAGGATACATTTGGTGTAAATAAAACTGACCAAATGAAAACGTTTGCTACTCTTTTTCTACTGGCTGGCTTTGCAATCTCAGCGAGTGCTCAATATTGCATGCTTCCCAACCGGAATGCCTATAGCCAATACCAGCCTGGGATTATCAAATTCACCCTTAATGATATTGAGCGGATCTCAGGAAACGTAGAGAATGGCCTGAATGCACCACCAATCGTAGTAACCTCTGATACTACTGAACTGGTGCGGGGCCAGACTTACACGATCATGATCGATCATACGGAGGACCCGGTGTATTTTCCCGGGGCCCGAAACAACATCAGGATCTGGGTAGATTATAACCAGAACTTCAGCTTTGCAGAAGCCGGAGAGACGGCTTTGTCGCAGGATTTCAAATCCGCGGGGACGTTTACCGGAACTATTACGATACCGGCCAGTGCGCCACTTGGATACACCAGGCTAAGGGCTACCGCTAAAATGAGTTCTGACGTAGGGCATACCATACCCACGCCTTGTGATGTACCTGCCGATCCACTTGGTTACCACGGGGAAATAGAGGATTATACTTTACACATAGTAGAAGCTACTTCCATCGACGCAGTTGCAAATCAGAATCTTGTGGAATCAGTCTATCCTAACCCTGCAACAAACAATCTGACAGTCACTTTGAAAGATAAAAGGCAAAGTCTTGACAGAATACAGATATTCAGTATCACAGGGACATTGATGTTTAGCCAGACTCCTGTGACGTCGCGTCCTGGTGTCTACGAAGTGAATCTTCAGGAGTATGCTCTGGTGCCTGGCAGTTATGTGCTGCGACTCTGTACGAAAAATGAAACAAGTTTCTATAGGTTTTTGAAGGTTGACTAACAGGGAAGGCCTGGGGTCCGCAGTTGATAGCATTGGTTGCACTGTAGTGATCTCAGGTCTTTTCCATTTGCTTTTACATGATCCATCTTGGTTCTACGCTGCTAATCCTACTGAGCGCTATAATTCTTTTTGCTGCATGCAATAAGAACAATGATAACGCCTGCAGTCCATCTTATGCTAAAGACATCCGGCCTGTGATCAATCAGAAGTGTGCAATTAGTGGCTGTCATTTCCCGGGAGGGCTATTACCAGACTACACTGAATATTCTTCGTTGAAAGAACGCATTGATAATGGGCGGTTTCAGAGTTTTGTGTTCGACCTGAAGATTATGCCTCCGGCGAACGCCGCCCCATTGACAGAGGACGAAAAGGCGATTCTTAAATGCTGGATAGAGAATGGTGCGCCTCATAACTAGATTAGTTTATGCAGGACTCTTTCTTACTGCCTGCAAACATGAGGCACTGCGCCCTTCAGTTGAGTCTGGGTTCCCTGAGAAAATAGAGAAAATATTCCTTACCAAATGCGCAACGGCAGGGTGTCACAATAGTGCCAGTGCCGGTAATGCCGCTGGGTTGAATCTTAGCTCCTGGGATGAATTGTTCAAAGGCGCGGGAACAGGAGCTGTTGTCATGCCCTATCGCCCGGACTTTAGTTCATTATGCTATTTTATCAATACTGATACCAGCCTGGGCATCAGCCTTCAACCTACAATGCCACTGTTCCAGCCGCCACTTACCGTGGATGAATACCTTACCATCAGAAACTGGATTGCTTCAGGTGCAGGTTCGTCGGAAGGCAAAATTGCTTTTGCTGAGAACCCTGGGCGAAGAAAGTACTATGTCTGCAATAAGATGTGTGATGTGGTAACAGTCGTGGATGCCGCAACAGGTCTGCAGATGAGGTATGTTGATGTAGGCTTTGAGGGTAAGACAGAGTTCCCTTCCATGATAACAGTTGCGCCAGACCGGAAAAGCTGGTATGTGGGATTTGCAGCGCCCACCAGGGGTGTGCAGCAGTTTAATGCAGCTACAGACCAGCTGACTGGGACAATTACACTACCCGAAGGGGTTTGGACATCAATGGTGATCACCCCTGACTCCAAATATGCTTATATCGCTGATAATAGCAGTCCCGGTAAACTCGCCATGGTAGATCTTTCAAGCCTGGAAGTCGTGAACCTGTATAGCTTTGATGACAGTCTTCATTACCCTGCAGGTATGTGTCTGAGTAGCGATGGCAAGCAACTTCTGATCGGTACGACGAGTGGCAATTTTGTGCACCTGATTGACTTGACCACTCCTGGTTCACAGAGCCTCAAAAGAATTATTGTAGATGAATCCGGAAGCTTGAGTTTTGTACCGGGAGTTAATCCTGCCCACATTATTCAGGACAGCCACAGTGAGTCCTGGCTCATAGGCTGCAGTGGTTCCGGAGAGCTGGTAACCATCGATGCAGAAAATGGTAAACAAACAGGGGTAGTTTCCATAAACCAGGGAATCGGGCAAATGGTTGCGAGTGGAAAACTGCTGTTTCTGAGCTGTCCTGACGATCTGGAGAGCTTTCCTGGCAACAGGGGAGCTGTGGTGGTGGTAGATCTGGATGCCTCCCGAGTCATTAAACGAATAAATTCAGGTTATCAGCCTTATGGGCTGGTGGTGGATTCGGAGAATGAGGTGGTCGTGGTGGTGAATGCCAATATCAGCATTGAGGGGCCGGATTCACACCATACTTCAGGCTGCGGGGAGAAGAACGGAAATCTTAGCTTTATTGATTTGCAGACACTGGAACTGATTCCCGGCAGCAGGAGAGAGCTGGCAGTATTTCCGTATTCGATTGGTCTGCGGTAGAAGCAGACATTGAGTAATCTTGCGGGAACAGGCAGTTGCCCTGAATTTTTTAGAACGATCAACCGGAATGGCCATTATTCTCTCGAATTTTCCCCCGGGCGCCCCTAACTTTCTTGAGAAATTAGCAGTCTTAAGATATGTGGTGCGGCACTGTGATTTGATTACCACTCATTACAAATTCATGAACTTTCGGTCGTTTGCTTCCCGTATTGCCATACCGGCGATGTTATTTTCATTTGCGGCTGCCTGCGACACTGGGCAGGAAAATGATGGCGCCAATGAGTCGAAGCCAAATCCGGCGGACAATGGCGTTGTTATTAGCACATCTGCAAAAACTACGGGTAACACTATACTGACGAATATTACTGAGATTGGCCTATTCGATGGTGCCGGACGTGTTTCGTGTCTTGTAATCGACCGGACTGATTCCAACCACCTGATTGCAGGTGCTGCAACAGGCGGTCTCTGGACAAGCTCGAACAGGGGTAAGACGTGGACACCTATTGATGACCACCTGCCTACCCTCAATATTCGGTCGCTTACGCAAAACCCACTACAGACTAATACCTGGTATGCCTCAACTTACACGTTGATGAGGACTGGACCTAATCAAACCGACACACGCCCGGATATCTACAAGTCCACCGATGGAGGACAAACTTTTCAGCTCGTACCCGCAACTGCAGGAACATTCTCCCTTGTCCTGAAGGTTGTCTGTTCACCCATTGACCAGAATACGGTGTACGCAATAGCTGATGGATTCGGAGGTACCAGAGGAGTGTACCGCTCAACCAACAATGCACAAAGCTTCACGCATGTTTTCCCTATAAGCACTGAGGTGAATGACCTGGAAATTTTACCTGATGGGAGCCTGCTGGTAACTGCTGGCACGGAGGTGTATCGCTCACCAAATGGCAACCCTGGTACCTATACATTATCTGTGAACGGATTGAATGGTAGTAATACTTTTACCGCCATTGACCTTGCCTTCTGCCAGAGCCAGCCAAACCACATTTATGGAATTACCACCGGAGGGAACTCGGGAGTAGGTGTATTCCGTTCGACCAATGGTGGACAGAACTGGAGCTTTCTACAGTCGCTGAACTCCGGGGTCTTTACCCGCGCGATTGGAGTCAAGCCCAATAATCCTGCTTTCTTTTTTGCAGGAAGCGTGGGTATGTACCTTAGCCAGACCTCTGGAAATGCGTTTTCCTACTATCCGGTTGGTGGAGTGGATTATTGGAGTGTCAATTTTGATCCACACAATCCTGATAAGGTGATTATTACTTTCGACCAGGGCGTAACAGAGATCAACTTAAATCCGTTTAATCCTGATCCCTACACAGCCTTTGTTCGTCGCGACAGTCTGTTGAACTGTGCCCAGATCTATGCCGGTGACTACTTCGCCACCGGCGACCGTGTTGTAATTGGCATGCAGGACCTTGGCACTGTCCAGGCGTGGGTGGGCGGTACCAGGAATGTGCAGGGTTACGATGGTGGATATTGCTATTTTCATAAACAGGATAGTACAGTCATTTATGGTTCCATCCAGAATGCTGGTCTGTTTAAGAAGGTAAACCAACACATACCGTTTCCACAGCCGGGGTACACTAATCCTATAGATATACTAAACCAACTAGATGCAGATAACGACGGAGACGTAGACGAGGGTTCGTATTTCATACATCCCTTCTGGGTAAATGATGCTGATGGCGAACAGCTCTATTTTCCGACAAGAAAGAGGCTATGGAGAAGTACAGATGGTGGTGACAACTGGACACCCATTTCCAGTGTGTACTGGCTGACCGCGCCCGGTAGTGCACAAATAGAGATTGAAGGAAATCACAAGAGCAACCCTATCATTTACTGGACAGTAAGGGATACGCTTTGGGTAATGACAAATGCAAAGACTGCAACTGCCGGCAACGAGATCAAAATAAAGCTCCCTGATAATGTGCAGAACATCAGAAGAGATCCGACCAATGATTCGATCATATTCCTCACTACACACCAGCTTATTACAGGACCAAGAATATACCGTTCTTCGAACCTGTTTAATGGAAATGTGCAGTGGACTGATCTCACAGGAAATCTTCCGGATAATATTTCGGTTCGATGTGTGGAAGTGAACCCTGATGATAAGGACCAGATGATTGCAGGTACGAGTGCAGGATTGTATGTGAGCAGCGATGGTGGAATACATTGGGAGAAGGAGCTACAGTTCCCAAGCGTTGGGATACTGAGAACGAGTATGCGTCCGTCCGATAAGCGGCTATTTATCTTTACCTATGGTCGAGGTGCATGGGCTGCTTCATTTCCTGCGAGCAACAAAGTTTCAGAAATCCCGGGACGGATTAAGCTAGCTGTTTGGCCGAATCCGTCAACTGATATTATACATGTGGGGGTGCCAGAGATTTCTAAGCACACTGTTATACAAGTCGTTTCGATGGATGGAAAGGTTGTCAGGACCGCATCGAACCTGCAACATACGCCGCATGCTATAAGCATCAGGGATCTTCCAGCCGCGACTTACCTGGTGATCATGAAGGAAGGGAACCGGCAAACGGGTATAGGAAGGGTTGTGAAGCAATAGATACAGGGTCGAAAAGTGCCAGAAACTTTGAAATTGAGGAAAGCTCCGGTACTTCTTAGAAATCCAAATATCTAATTACGAAAGGCGAAGCAAATACCAGGCAATACTGTGCAAAATCCTAGACCACAAGGAGAGGAATTGAAATAACAGACAGTCTGACCAGCTCAATTGTTCAGCCTTTTCGCAGTCGTTCCATGTCTTCGCGGAAGCGATGTTGTCGCAGGCGGGTGATTTTATGATTGATATCGCCTGCGGGGCTTTCATTTGTGATTCCGTAAAGCATCTGGCATTTATAGCGTGCCATCAGGCGAGCCTCACGGTAGTGCTGCAGACCGTCCTCAGTTGGTTGCTGATTGGATGGGGTGTTTACCACCGTGTTGTGAGTGTTGCTTTGCTGAACTGCTGGTTCGGAGATCTTGTGAATCTCCAGGAAGGACATGGCGCCACCCCTTATAAGCTGGGGCACACCCAGATATTCTTCGTAGAAGACGATGCCGAGTGAGATGGTAAGAATCTCTCCTTTTTTATCAGAAGCTTTGAGGGAAATAGAATGTGACTGAGATACCCTGCTATTGATGGGAATGATATTGGAAACCTCCTGCACAGAATAGCGCTTTTCCTCAGTGATGACATTGGCCACCACGAATAGCTGGAAGAACCGAGCGCCGCGGGGGCCATGGATATGTTTGTGAGGGACGAAAGAATCAATGTCGACCCTGACGCTGCGGGTGGCAGGATCGAACCAGGTGACGTAGTCGGCATTGAGGGCCTGGTCCAGGTGGCGGTCTTTGTTGAATTCAAAGCCTTCGAGTAAGGCAATGTTGCCACGGGTGCCGATGCGACTGCCTCTGTCGGAGACCCGGTCTTCGAAGGCGGCATGGCGAAGGAGGCCCATGAGCCTGTTGAAGTAGGAGGCGTCGGAGCAGGTGTGGATGTAGTCTTCGTAGGGTGAGCGGAGCTTTGCCGCGAGTGCGGAAGCGTGGGCAAATTCAGAGGAAGAGACCTTCTGGCGGGCGCGGTCGGGATGGTCGAGGTAGTCGAAAGCCCTTTGATTTTTTTGTCTTGCGATGCAGCGGCCGCGGTGGTCCTGATAGAAGGAGAGGTTACCGATGGTGCCGCGCGAAAACCTGATTGGTGATGTGACGAGAGCCATTGGATGATGTTTTTGGGTGTTAAATGATGATTTTTTTGGGTACAAATTTAGGAAATTTTGAAAAAAACAAATTAATATCGCGAATATAACAGCGCTAGCAGGCGTTGACCTACGTTTAAGACTGTATAAAAACGAATGACCCAGTTTACCTCTTAGCAGTTAGTAAATAGTCCGCACAATAGAAATAGAAAACCCGAAGGCGGGGCAAAGGCCGCCTGACGCGAGTGTGAA
>JAFAAT010000022.1 GCA_023426425.1 Bacteroidota bacterium
AGCTAAGTGAATATCCGGTCGGCGATGAAGGGAAGGATTGGGCGTATGAGGATGATGTCAAGACACACCAGGAACGCGAGATTCATTATCGCCACCTGGATGAAGCACTGGACCAGCTGGGCGAACCCTGCAGATCATTGCTCAAGGCTTTTTACCATAAGGAAAAAAGCATGCACGAAATTGCCGCTGATTTTGGATACACCAATCCTGATAACGCGAAAACACAGAAGTATAAATGTCTGAACAGACTAAGAAGAATTTTCTACGGTGTTCAGGTTAACAAAGAATAGCGATGAAAGCAGACATACAAATCTGGGAACTTGCAGAAGCCTACATATCGGGAACCATCTCCGATGCAGAGCTTGTAGCACTGGAACAAAGACTGGAAACTGATCCTGCCTTCGCGGTGGAGTTTCAGGAATGCCTGAACCTGGTTGAGTCGCTGGAGAATAACGCACGTCAGAAAAACTTTGTGAGGCTGGTTCATGAAGTCGCCGCCGATCAGAAAAACAGCGGAAAGACAAAGACTATTCCTTTGCGCACGCATTATTTCCGCACCGCCGCAATAGCTGCCGGTATCGCCATCCTTACCACACTTTCCACTGTTTACATCGTTTCTCACAGCGAACAAAAAAGGACTTCCCAATACAGACTCCTGAAGCGTGAGCTTGAAACCATCAAACGTTCCCACCATGCACTGGTGAAAAATATAAACGTGCAGCACAATTCCCCCGTGGCACCCGCAAACATATCCGGCACCGGGTTCGCACTCACCAATGATGGTTATTTCGTGACAAACTATCACGTTACCGAAGGAGCAGATTCGGTTTACATACAGGATAACGAAGGCAGGTACTACAAGGCCCACATCATCAGCTTTGATGCTCAATCAGATGTGGCACTACTCAAAGTTGATAAGAAGGGCTTCAAGTTTTCGAAAACGGATGTGCCCTATACCCTCGCTACAGGAAAGAGATCATTAGGGACCAGGGTTTTTACTCTTGGATATCCTCAGGACGAGATTGTCTATAATGAAGGATACATCAGCTCCAGGAATGGTTACCAGGGAGACTCTGTTCAATACAGGCTGGAACTGCCGGCCAAAGCGGGGCAAAGCGGCGCACCTGTAATTGATGCCAAAGGACAGGTAATCGGAATCGTTACAGGCAAAGAGACTGAAAGTGAGGGCGCAACCTTTGCTGTGGGATCAGAAGCGATCATCAATTTACTCGACCAACTACCGAAAGAGCAACGTGTAAAGCTGGCTAAAACCAACAAACTTTCAAAGGCAAGCCGCGAGCAGCAGTTGGAAAAGCTGGAAGCTTATACGTTTGCAGTGAAGGTGTACAAAGGTCAGTAGTCAACTTTCCTATTCACAAAGCTTGAAAGACCCGATTGAGGGTCTTTTTACTTACTACAAAGACAATGCTTTTGTCAGAAGCCGATAGTCCCACGCCTCAACATCTCTATGCCGGACGCTACAGTGCCGGTAGTGAACTGATTTATACTTTTGCCGGTAGTGAACGATAGGGTAAAAGCACATCTTGCACTTTTGGGTGCCAATATCTTCTACGGAGCCGGTTTTACTGTTGCAAAATCTGTAATGCCACGCCTGATAGAGCCACTCGGATTCATTTTTATCCGTGTTACTGTCGTGATGATCTTGTTCTGGCTTAGCATAGCCGGAGGCAAAAACTTCAGTACGAAAATCGCCCCAAAAGACTGGAAGATCCTCGTGCTCGGCGGCTTATTCGGTGTAGCCCTGAACCAGATGTTGTTCTTCGCAGGTCTCAACCTCACCTTCCCAATCCATGCTTCACTCATCATGATGAGCACCCCCTTGCTCATCACCCTCATCGCCGTGTTCATCCTGAAAGACCGCATCGGCTGGGTTAAAGGTATAGGACTCGTACTCGGTATAGGAGGGGCCACCCTGCTCATGAGCGCCGGACAGGAAATTACCCTCACCGGCAGCTCAGCACTCGGTGACCTCCTTGTTTTCCTGAACGCCGCATCCTACGCCATCTACCTCGTCATCATCAAGCCTCTGATGATCCGCTACCGGCCCATAATCGTCATTCGCTGGGTGTTTTTCTTCGGCTTTCTCTTCGTAATTCCCTTCGGTCTGCCCCAGTTTCTCCGGGTCGATTGGTCACAGTTCACCCCCTGGGACTATACCGCTGTTGCCTTCATCGTCATCTGCGTCACGTTCTTCACCTACCTCTGGAACATCTATGCACTAAAGCACCTGAGCCCTGCCACTGCCGGCGCATATATCTACCTTCAGCCCATCTTTGCCGGTATCATCTCAACTATTGCAATCGGTGAAGAGGTCACCTGGGTAAAACTAGCTTCAACCTTCCTGATCTTCCTGGGAGTGTACCTGGTAAATTTTGGTTGGAAATCTCATCTACCCGGAAGATCGAACAAGTAATTAGTCTAAAAAATATATAAGTCCATGGCGAAAACCTCTACTTTAATCGAAGTATTAGGCCCAATGCCATCGCAAAACGGGTCAAAACCTTCCTTTTTCACACATTTTCATGTATAACAGTGAATATTCATCTATCATCCGCTCAAAACCCCATTTTGTAGCTTCCGTTGGTTATCACTAACTTATAAGTGACGACCTTACTGATACCTCCCTTCTAATACCCTGATTACTACCTGATTACTCCTTGATTACTCCCTGATAAGCCCTGATGAGAGAGTTATTTTCAAATAGCAATATTTGTAATGCTCATTTTCGCCATTTTTTGCCCTTCAAAACAGGTATTTTGACACCTGCTTTCCGCTCTGGGAGCAGCTTTCACCCACCTTGCGCAAGATGAGTCAGGTGATTGGGCCTCCGTTCATATTATCTTTGCAAGGACATGTGTGCTGTCCCCACGAGAGTGGCAGCACCAGCACCAGCCACTTGAAACTTGCTCAGTTGCGTCGACGGAAAATAAAAAAACGTGCGACTTAAGATCGCACGTTTCTCCAGTAGGTTCAATAAGTTTAGAGGTCATTCTTGATGCTATCCGCCATATGATGGTGCATTTCGATCTTGGGTAGATACTTCTGTGCATATCCGCGCGCACTCTGATGACTACCATTGTTGATCTCAGTTTGCATCAGATTCATCATTACCTGATGGTCCATCAGCTGCGAATTGATGTACAGGCTATCAAATGTATAACCTGTTGCAGCAGCAAGCTGTGCCGCCAGTGCCTGGTGTGCACTATCAAGCCCCTGTGGGAGGTTCACGTCCAGAAGATCTGCAATCGAGTCCAGCTCTGCTTGCGCCACAGTGTGATCACTCACCATCATCTGTCCATACGACCTTACAGACAGGTTCATGCCCTTTTGTGCAGCCATCTGTCCGGCTGCAATTTCGGCGTTATTACCATATGCAGCCATCATCATAAAGTCACGGTCTTGCTGGTTCAGCGTGTTGCCGTTGTTGTCATCATCGTCTTTTTCACATGCAGTGAAAACGATAGTCGCAGTCATTAGTCCTAATAGAACTTTTTTCATATTGATGGTTTTGGTTTAAAAATCTTTTGATGTAGTTAGGCTCTCCTCTTTCGCAGGAAGTAAATCATCGTATTGCCTGATTTTTCTGCGCAAGCAGTTGGCATAAATCGCATGCCATATCCAGCCGTGAAAACAAGCAGGGGAGGGAGTTTCGGCCAAATTGCCGTTTCAAAGAAATACACGGATCAGCGATTTACGCGATCCCAGTGGAATATACAGTAGTATTCAGATTCTTGCAGTTCTGGCAGTTATGAATTTCTGGCCCCGGCGTTAATAGGTAATCACCTGTTCCTCTATTTCTTCTGGAAGTGCACGGAATTCGTATTGCTGATTGCGCAACTGTGGCTCAAATCCGGCCTCAGTTATCGCCTGCTGAATCCCCTTTGCAGTAAACCTATGGGGAGCGCCTGCCGCACTCACCACATTTTCTTCAATCATAATAGAGCCGAAATCATTAGCACCTGCATGGAGACAGATCTGCGCCACCGCCTTACCCACCGTCAGCCAAGACGCCTGTATGTTCCTGATATTCGGCAGCATTATGCGACTAAGCGCAATCATACGGATATATTCTTCAGCTGTGGTCAGGTTTCGTGTCCCACGAATCCGGCTCAGCAGGGTATCTACATCCTGAAAAGTCCACGGAATAAAGGCAATGAAACCCTTTGCGCCTGCCGGCTTCCTTGCCTGAACTTCCCTGAGTTTCACCAGGTGCTCGAATCTTTCATAGATGGTTTCCACATGCCCGAACATCATAGTAGCCGAAGTGGTAAGGCCCACATTATGCGCCTCATGCATGATGTCCAGCCATTCCTGGGCGCCACATTTCCCCTTAGAGATCAACCTTCGCACCCGGTCGTTAAGTATTTCTGCACCGGGTCCAGGCATGCTGTCCATGCCTGCTTCTTTAAGTGCCAGAAGCGCTTCCCTGTGGGAAACTCCGGACACTTTACATATATGGGCCACTTCAGGAGGTCCCAGGGCGTGAAGCTTCAGGTTGGGGTACATGTCCTTAAGCTGGCGGAACAAGCTCGTATAATAGTCCAGGCCCAACTCAGGATTATGGCCGCCCTGAAGTAGCAGCTGTTCTCCACCATACCTGAAGGTTTCTTCTATTTTCTGCCTGTAGGTTTCGATATCTGTTACATAAGCCTCAGGATGACCAGGAATTCTATAGAAGTTGCAGAACTTGCAATTGGCCACACAGACATTGGTCGTATTCATGTTCCGGTCAATGATCCAGGTCACCTTTCCGTGTGGCACTTGCTTCTTTCTCAGCTCATTCGCAAGGAACATAAGCTCCGCCAGTGGAGCTTTTTCAAATAAAAAAACACCCTCCTCCGCAGAAAGATGTTCGAAGTTCAACGCGCGCTCATACAACCCGGCTAAATTCATCTGAAGGGAAAACATTTAAATCTCCAAAATTAGGTGAAAAAGCCCGGCTGAGGCGTTAAATGTTACCTATTGCGCCATTCCTCGCCGATGGCCTGGAGATCCTCACTGTGTAAACTCCAGGCTCATGGTCCGAATCCGTCATGCAAAAAAAACCGCCCCAAGGTTGGAAGCGGTTTCATATTGAATATCAGCACTGAGTTACTCTTCTTCTTTCTTCTTTTTGGCAGTCTTCTTAGCTGGTTTCTCTGCAGATGCATCACCTTCTCCTTCTTCAGCCGTTTTTTTCTTACGGGCCGTTTTCTTCGGTTTCTCTTCTCCTTCTGCAGCAGCAGCCTCGTCAGCAGATTTTTTAGCACGAGCTTTTTTAGCTGGCTTCTCGCTCACCTCTTCGGTTGTTGTTTCACTGTCTTTCTCGCTTTCGTTTGCAGCAGCATTAGGTTCTTCCGTGTTTGCTTCTGCTTCTTGCCGGGCAGCCTCAAAGTTGAGAAGATCGTTCTCTTTCAGGATATCATACCATTTCAACATCTTCTTCATGTCGCTGACATACACCCTTTCCTCATCAAACTCAGGGAAGATGCCTTTGAAATAGCCTTTGATGTCATTACTGCTGGCCGACTTTGGATCAGGCCTGCTTGTAGAATCATTTTCTTTCATTTTCTGAAAGACTTCGTGCAGTCGAACGTTTTCTCCGGTGGTGTACACCTCGATACTCTCCAGTGGGGTCACATTGTGCAATCTTGCCGGGATGAACTTCGTAGTCTTGTCACCAAGGCTTTTGACGATGGCACCATCGCTTTTTGTAGCCATCAACTGAAACAGACCGCCAATACCGGTCACTGCAACTATTTCTCTGTAATCCATACGATACCTTGAAGGGGAGCAAAAATAGAGTTTTTCCCCGATAATAAGGAGCAGGCGGAAACTACCGGATCAGGATGATGTCGCCTTTGAATTCTTTGATGTTGGTCCGCTTGTTACCACAGATAACTTGTAAATAGTAAAAATAGGTTCCTACTTCCTGCGGTACCCCATTGTGATACCCATCCCAGTGACTGTTTCTGTTAATCGCAGTAAATACCTTTTCACCAAAGCGGTTGTATATCGCAAACTCCAGCAGCTCCATATCGCCTTTATAGGAAACCTTCACATTGTCATTACGGCCGTCATTATTGGGAGTGAAGGCGTCCGGAACAAAGACAGTACAGCAGTCATCATAGGTCACTTCTGCAGACGCAGTATCAGAACATCCATTCACGTCCTCAACTCGCACAGAATATCTCCCATTCGAGAGGCCGGTTGCTGTTTGCTCATGTTGTTCCGGAACGGTTGACCAGGCATAAGTGTATGGCTCTGTACCCCCGGTCACCACTGCCTGGACCGCACCACCATCATCCAGGCCAATACAGTCATTATGCGTAACCCTTGGGTTTATTGCAAGTACTTGTGGCGCGGGAACAACTACCAGGGAGTCCTTTTTACAGCCTTTGGCATCTTCAATTTCGATCAAATGTGCCTCACTCGTGAGGTTGCTGAACACAGGATTCAAACTAAACTGTCCGCCGTCTAGCGCAAACATCAGCGGTTGATTTCCTCCCGAGGCATGCACAGTAATTGCACCATCAGTTGCACCAAAGCAGGAAGCAGATTTTATTCCAAAGCTGTCAATTATGATCGGTGGGTAGCCTGTCAGCTGGAGTGTAGTGTCTATAAGGCAGTTGTTATGATCCCTTATCGAAAACAGGTATGACCCCGCAGCTAATTGCGGAAAGCTGGGGCTGGACCCAAAAGATCCCGTTCCTAATGCAAATTCGTAAGGCAAGGTGCCTCCTAAACCAGAGATTGTCACTCGTCCATCAGTATACCCTTCACAGGTCGGATGGGTAATCTCGAAAGAACCAAAAACAAGCTGTGGTGGTTCCGACAGAGTTATCGTCGTATCGTTTGTGCAGCCATTGTTATCCATCACCTGTATCAGATGTGGGCCCGCATTTAGACCAGAGAGCGTACTGGAGGTTTGGAACGCACCTCCATCAGCTGCATATTGGTAGTTTGGCGTTCCACCACCCGCCTGCACTACAACAAAACCAGAGTTCTCTCCCGCACATTTCGGATCTGAAATGGAAACAGACACCTGCAGCGGTGTAGGTTCATTCAACACAACCACTGTATCCTTTGTACATCCATTGGCGTCTTTAACATGCAGTATATAGCTGCCTTTGGAAAGACCAGAAAATGCATTTGTTGGACTAAAAGGACCGGCATCAAGCGCATAAGTGTAACCAGGTGTGCCTCCTGTTCCACTCAGCTGAATCTCCCCATCATTTCCTCCATGGCAGGATGGTTCCGTAGCAGACACAGTCACTCTTAATGCAGTAGGTTGGGAAACTAAAATGTTAGTGTCTTTGATGCACCCATTTGCATCTTTGATTTTCAGGTTATAGCTACCAGCAGCAAGGTTTGTGAAGGAGTTTGTACTAGTGAATGCACTTGACCCTATAGCAAAAGTATAAGGGCTTGTTCCTCCAAACGGAGTCACAGTAAAGCTTCCGTTTGACTCGTTAATGCAAAGCACATTACTCACCGTTACCGTACCAGCAATATTAAGTGAGTCGGTTATGGTTATTGTGGTGTCTTTGATACAGCCATTGTTGTCTTTTACATGGAAGACGTAGCTGCCGGCAGCAAGTGGTGAAAACACAGGTGAAGCAGAATAGGGCCCTGAGCCGACCGCATACTGGTACGGTGCAGCACCATTAGTAGCGGAAAGGGAAACACTTCCATTGGCCAATGTTGCACAAACAGGCCGCTGAATCGTTGCTGAAGGAATTATAGACGGTGGGACGACAAGCACCACAGTGGTATCCTTTGTGCAATCATTCGCATCCTTTACTCTGAGCGTATAAGTACCGGCAGCGAGATTATTGAACACAGGACTGGAAGAATAGGGGCCTGTTCCCAACGCATACTGGAACGGCGGCTGACCAGCAGATGGTGCGGCTGTAATAGAGCCGTTGTTACCTCCAGCACATGTAGGGTTGGCTTTTGAAAATCCCGCTATGATTGCTGGTGGCGGCGACACCGTCACCACCGTATCTCGAAAACAACCTATCCCGTCAGTGACCCTCACGGTAAACGTGTTTGGAGGCAGACTATCAATCTGTGGGTTACTGATGTTGCTGATGGAGTGGAATATGGTAGAACCAAAATAGGTGGTTAATGAGAAAGGAGCCGTACCAATTGGGCTGACTTGAAAAATGCCTTTCTTGAAGCACGTAGCTCCTTGAACAAGCGAATAGGTGAAATTCGGTTTCGGTGCGACTACTACAGTATAAGCAACTGTTTGTTTACTCGCCAATGGACAGCCGTCGTCTGTATAGGTTATAAAAAAAGTGTAGTTGCCAGGTGCCACATTCGAAGCATTCCATGAAAACGTAATGGCAGGACTGTTCGTGCCATTCCCTGAAATATTTAAACTCGCGCCCACTGGCAATCCTGCATAAGTGATGGTAATATTATTTCCATCAAGATCGGCAGGCGTTATGTTATATGAAAAGTTCGACTGGCTCGCACACACTCTCACAGTATTAGGGTTAATGAGGACACCACCGATTGGATTGCCAATGCTGCCGCCCGGCGGGTTGTTGTTACAGTTGTTAAGCACCACAAAAGTCATTTCTCTCATACTGCTTCCAACCATCACTCCATTACGGTATTCTTCTACTTTCCCTACCACCAATGCGTTCTGAACAAGATTCGGCGTAAAGTTCAGCTGTCCGGTACTGGTACTAAAGGAAAAAGTCGTAGGCGCGGTGGCAAGAGGTTGCGCAGCAGTAAATGGAGCAATATAGGTTACCGGAAACCCACCTTGTACAAGTCCCGGCACCAATGCAAAGCTCAGACCATCATTATTCGGATCAACAGCCCCGGGGTTATATTGCGCAGGTTTGTTGATGCAGAAAAATGGAGTGGGGATAGTAGTATAGGTAGCAGAAGAGTTTGGTCCGTTGAGGTTATTCAGCGTTGCCTCCAGGCTCATAAGGGTGCCACTGAAGATGTTAGTGATGGTGTTGCTCCTGCCTGCAACCGTATTGTTCATGAATTCACCGGTAAATCGAAACAGCCAGCTGGAAGAAGGTGCAAGCGTTACCGTGCCCGAATAAATAAACCGTCGAACCCCAGGTACCGTCCCGCCATTGCAGGTGGTATTATTAATCTGCGACGGACAAACCGGCGTTACCTCAATCCCGGTGCTGGTTGCACTCAGGTAGATTGTCTGGTGGTGAAAACCATTGTTGAATATCTGAATCTCAGGAGTGGCCGTATAAAGCCCATTAAACGCCAGCGGGCTTCCGCTACAGTCGCCATACGCCGCCAGGTTAATAGAGTACGTATTACCGGACACATGGGTGTAGTAAATGTCGGCACCGAAGAGGTGGGTGGCGTGGCTTCGGCTTGGCGCCAATCCCAGAATTAGAGCTATCAGAACACGCAGGCGGTGTGGCATTTGCGATATTTGTTGTGTATATTCAAATATTACTAACGAAGCTATAGTATTTAGTTTAATCTCGACGAAAAGTGTTTAGCGATTGTGTTGAAAGACAGATTACTCACGTGAATTAGTTAGGCTATAGTGTCAGGTATTTGTCTAAAAAATGCACCTTCCCGATACATTTTGAAGTATGTTATCCGGGGCGTCTACGGAAAGGAGTGTTCACGAATGCATAAATGATTCAACTTCGCCCCGTCGCAAATGTCAGACTTATAAAATACTTTCAGCCAACTTGTAGTTGATTTCTATCTTTAAAGAAAACTTGTGTGGTGAACTGGTCTTTTGAGGTTGGTCTATCATCTTTTTGCCAGTGTTTTCATTAGCACGTAATCTTAATCGGATAGTAATGAAGCTCATTTTTCTTAATGCTATTAACACAGTAATTGACCTGTTGTTCAGAAACCGAAAATTATATTTGACGACTTCGCTTCAGTTTCGAAAACGATCGACTTCATTTGCAAAAAATTCATTTGATTATGTTAGGTTATCGACGTTGGAAATTCTTAACGATGAGGTGAAAGAAAGGAAAGTAGAAGGAAGTATAGCTGAGCTTGGCGTTTACAAAGGAGATTTCGCTCAACACCTAAATTTCCTCTTTCCTGAACGAAAACTTTATTTATTTGATACTTTTGAGGGGTTTCATCCCAGAGATCGGGCACTGGAAAAAAAGCTCAAGTTTTCTGGTGCAGACCAAGATTTTTCCGATACTTCCGTTAACTACGTTATCTCAAAGATGCCATATCCGGAACAGTGCGTAGTAAAAAAAGGTTATTTCCCAGAAACCGCCAACGGTTTAGACGAAACTTTTGCAATTGTGAGTATTGATACAGATTTGTATGAACCAATCTACGAAGGGCTCAAATATTTCTATCCGCGGCTCTCTGTAGGGGGATACATATTAGTCCACGACTATAACAATGATCTTTACAAAGGCGCGAAACAGGCCGTAAGAGATTTCTGTCTCAAAAACGGAGTACCTTACGTTCCCGTTCCGGATAGTGCCGGCTCAGTGATAATTTCAAGGTAAATACTAAACTCAGGAATTCATACTTGAAAGGGGCCACGTTTGCTATTAAATGTTTTGTTATTGGTGAGCTTACATAATATATTCCGCAACTGTTGAACCAAATGACCTCTATAGGTTTGAGTAAAAGTGGCGGAAAGTGTTAACACCTTCTGTAGGTAGCACTTAAGTAGTCTTTTCCCTTTTGTGTTATCAAGTCGCTTAATGCAATTTATACTATATATCCAAAATCTTTACCTATTTACGTGTATTTAAGCGTTTAAGGACTCAATTCAGAAGAGTTTATTGAAGTTGACCTTTGCTTTTGGGTTTAAAATATTGAATATGATGAGATTGGCTAAAAAGGAAAAGATACAAGCAAGCATTGCCGAAATTACTATCATACTTTCGAATAATGTCGAAGTAAGCCAAACTATACCGGTACAGGTGCTAGTTACGAGTACTGGAACAATCAAGGTACTGACGACAAAGGAAAGCGTTTTTTCTCTTAGGAGTTCTTTAGAAAGAATTGTAATAATATACAAGAAGCCGAGTATATTGACGATGAGGTAGGGGATTGCAGCTCCGATAATGCCAAATTTATTGATCGCATACAGGATTCCAGGAATCTGCAAAAGAATTTGGAATGTATTTTGAATTATGCTGAATCTCGTTTTGCCTTTAGCGAGGAGGAAGTAAAAAGACGTTTGTTGAAGCGCGACAAAAGTATTACCCATCACAAGACAGCCCATGACGAAAGAGATGTTGTCCATCATATTAGGTTCAACATGAAGGTCTTTCTGCCATAGCTGGAAAATTTCGCGGCCATAGATAAGGAGGGTTGCACACACTGGTAGTGTAATACTCGCTACAAGAAAGGAAAAGCGGAAAAATACGGGAACAATTTCCCGGATTTTATTTTCCGACACTTTCATAGTAAGAAAAGGAAATACCGCGAGAACGATAGGTACAGCTAGTAAATGTGGCGCCTGCGGTAGAACGGTGGCGAGTGCATAGTAGCCATAGTCCAACAGGGTGAGCAATTTGCTCGTCATCAATTTATCGGTTTGCAGATTTAGAGCTGAAAGTGTGGCTACGAAAAACATTCCCGCAAGGTAATTTCTAATATCCAAGGGAATAGTAGACAAAGTTAATTTGCTAGAGTCCGGTTTTCCCTGCGAGAAAACAGCGTACCGCGAATAGATAGTATATAGCAGATTGCAGAGTGCGAACCATGAAAAAAATAGGATGAGGTTACCTTGGGCCTGAGAAAGTAAAAGGATTCCACCTACACTGCGTACGACCTGAGTAAAAAGGATGATAATTCCGACCCTTGCTTGTTGTTGGAGACCCATCAGGGCACCGTGGTAGATGATTGGAATTAGTTGCAGGCTGACAGCTACGCCAATAAGCCGGATGTACACCACGAGTTGGTTGGAAGCTAAGGTATGTGCCCTAAGCCAGTTCTCAGCAATTTCTTCGGCAAATACTTGTATAAGCGCTGTGATAAACAGACAAAGGGCAAAGTAAATTTTCTCAAACAGTTTTAGAAGGCTTAGTTTGTAGTTAATTGTGTTGGTTTTGGCAAATTCTCGGTCTATCGCAGATGCTATGCCAATATCGGCAAGCGTCACGATACCAAACACTACATTGTAGAAATAGATGATTGCATAATTTTCAATGCCGACAAGGTTGATGTATATCGGAGTGAAAAAATAAAGGATAACCAGGGAAAAGACTCGGCTTCCATAATTTGCAATTATATTTACTAAAGGTTTAGTCATATCACTCCAAAAAAGTAGTAAAGGCTAAAACTAAAATTTTTGAAGATCATCTAATGGAGTGACTGCATCAGATTTCCACAATCTAGAGGATTTTATCTAACAAACAGATCCAATCAAGTATTATAGTTGCACTGAGTATTCTATATTTGGCGTACTTTCATTCTTTCACTTTGTGGTTAAATCACACAGAACATCAATATTTTACGTCCAAAAATTTGATCTTTACTAATGAACAAATTAGGAGTGACATACTTACTGGGCAAATTATATAACGCGATTTTCTTTTGGGTTTATCCCCGGAAAAAGTCTATTGCAGCTAACATACATCTGATAAATTCAGATGCAGAGGATAGGACACTAGAATCCGTTCTATTTTATTTCCCGGATATAAAATATATGCATTTTGGAGATCACTTGTTTTTCGAGCCGTTATGCAGATTATTCAAAGTTAATGGCGTCGATGTTTATGTCGCCCCAATTCCATCAATGGTAGAGTATTTTTCATCACATAAATATAAAATAGCAGACCCTGATAATCACGGTTATAGCTACATCATTACTAAACCGGATTTTCTACCCACTATCCGGCACAAAAAAAATATAATATCAATTGAAACTGCGTATGACGGTATAGACAAGCCTCTGGTCGAATACCTTATAGATAAGCTTAGCTCATTTTTTAAGCTAACCGCAACAATATCATCAAAACCCCTCTACTTTGAGCGGAAAAATATTAGTAACTACCTAAAACTTGATGAAAACACTAAATACATAATATTTAACAACTATATATACTCTGGGCTGTACCGAGTTCCTAAAGCCAAGTTCAAACGGCTCGAAATTTTCTTGTTACAGTTTATTCGGGACAATCCAGAATATAAAATTATTCATACGGGGAGTAATAAAGATAGAGAAAAAGACAAGGCGAATTATCCATTTGTAAATATCGACCTTCGGGGTAAGACTGATATTTATGACCTTTTCGATTTGTGCAAGCTGCCAAATGTCTGTTACTACATTGGATTTGATGGTTTTGTAATGCACCTATTCTTCCTTCAGGGGAAAAAAGCCTACGTTATGTCGCGGGGCAGATGGTCAGCGAAAGCAAGACATTTTCTTGAAAACTACATTGACCCGCCATTTACTCCTACAGCATCAATTCAAGATTTAAAAGTATATATTAGGTAAATGCATTCATATGTGGTAAGATGAATTACGAGATGAAAGTTGCTTTTTCAATAGTGACGTATAAAGAACGTTTTTGGGAAACGAACGCATTCAAGTCACTAATGCATTCTATTGAGGTTAGTAAATGTAAAAACACTTTTCGCGTCTACATCTTTGATAATACGGATTTACCAAAGTGGAAGATAGACTTTCATCTACAAGTCTTTAGCGTTGAGCTCCTGTATTTTCACGATAGTAGCAACCCTGGAATTAGCGTCGCCTATAATTTCGTGGCAAAACATGCACAGGGTTTAGGGATAGAGTGGATGGTTTTTTTTGATCAAGACACAACAATTTCGACTGACGCGGTAGACATTTATCTTGCGAATGCAATCGATTGCCAAACTATAAAAGTCCCTGTTTTATCTAACAAAGGCATGATATACTCGCCGATGAGACATGTTTTGAAAAAAACTATACACGTAAGGAAAATTGTTCCTGGTATTTATCAATACGCAAATTACGCGTTTGTAAATAGTGGCCTAATGGTTAATCTTAACTTTTATTTCGAACTCGGGGGTTATAACGAGTCAATAAGAGTTGACTTTACCGACTTTCAATTTATCGAACGAGTGAGAACAAGGTCTGAAAAGTTTAAAGTACTCCCACTGATTTTTCAGCACGAATGTTCCCACGACGAGCGAGATGTCGAGAAGGCCTTAAGTAGATATCGGCTATTCGTAAAAGATTGGAAAGTATGCGAGAGAAGGAAACTGACAGATTCTATAGGTTATTTTGTTATTGACATTCTTCATTTGGCAAGATTGACGATTAGATTTCGAACTTTAAGATTTGTTTTAACCAATCTTCAAGTGAAGAGACAAAAAAATTAGTTGTTTGTACAAAGTGCTTCGTAAAACACCAGAGAGACTAAAAAAAGTTATACGACCATTTTACTATGGCTTCTATAGAGTGCGACTTTTCTTTTTGAATAGCTTCGTTTACAAGTCTAGAATTAGATGCGCTCAAGAGATACCAATAGTAATCAATAACCGTAATAGATTGACTTTTTTGCGACGGTTAATAGCCTCACTGGAAATACGTGGTTATAAAAATATATTCATACTGGATAATGATTCGACCTACCCTCCACTTTTAGAGTTTTACCGCACTTGTCCGTATAGCGTGACGTATTTAGGCAATAACTATGGGTGGGACGCAATCTGGAGGTCGGGTGTCTATAGGCGCTTCTATAGAGATTATTATGTTTATACTGACAGTGATTTGGAGCTAATTGAAGAATGTCCAGACGATTTTCTTGATGTATTTTTGGAAAGAATGAAGGCAGATTTTTCCATTATGAAAATTGGACTTTCTCTGAAGCTGGATGATATACCAGACCATTATATTCATAAGGAGTCAGTGATACGATGGGAGCAACAATTTTATGTTAAACGAGTTGATGAACGCTTTTTTCAATCGAATGTAGATACAACTTTTGCTCTATACAGACCTGGTGTAATAGAAGGTGCAAACATCTATCTGAAAATGTATCGCTCTGCTTTTCCTTACGAGGTCAGACATCTGCCATGGTATCTTGATACGAACAGTTTAGATGAAGAGGAAATGTATTACATAAAACATGCTCAACGAAAGACGCACTGGACAGAAGTACATTAATTCGCTGTTTCTCCACTTTCTTATATGTTGAAGCAAAGTAGGAAAATGAACATTTACAATACCGTTAATGAGTAAACTATCTCCAATTTCCAGAGATGTGGGTGTAAGTGTATGTATGGCAACGTGCAATGGTGAAAAATACTTACGAGAACAGTTGAGCTCAATACTATTACAATTGCATGATTCTGATGAGATAATAATTTCTGACGATGCATCAACAGATCGCTCAATTGAGATAATTGCCTCTTTCAAGGATTTGCGCATAAAAGTCTTTAAGCATAAATACAGATTAGGTGTCATTAAAAATTTTGAGTACGCGTTACTGAAGGCGAGTAAAAAAATAATTATTTTAGCAGATCATGACGACGTGTGGCTGCCAGGTAAACGCAACTTAATTGTTGACGAACTAAGAAATTGTCATCTTGTCGTCACTGATGCGGCAATTATTGATAGTGTAGGCAATATAACAGGACCATCATATTTTGAGATCAGAAAGTCAGGACCAGGCTTTTTCCGGAATATATGTCGAAACAGTTATATAGGGTGCTGTATGGGTTTTAGGAGAGAAATTCTGTCACTAGCACTTCCCTTCAAAAAACATTGCTTCCATGATATCAGTCTCGGTATGGTAGCAGAAATATTCTTTTCGGTAAGGTTCAAAAAAGCTGTACTAACCCATTACCGTACTCACTGCGGGAACTATACTAGCGCAGCTATTAATAGCAGCAAACGTAAAATGTATGAAAAAGTGCGCGATAGGATAGCACTCCTACATTATATCGTTATTGTGGCTATGCGTGGCCGAAGTTTTTCGAGAAATAAGTGAAAACCTATCTTTCATGCATTTGATGATGTTTCTCCAATCGTTCGCGACCAGTACTTTCTAAATTAAACGTTTTGTAGATCAAGTAGTTCTGGTAAGGGTGGTGTGCTACTGTTGCTTCCCGCTCGAGAATATACGCTCTTGAATAACTCATACCATATGCTATCAAGACAGATGAAAAAAGCACCTTCACAATTCTTGAAGTAACAAGCGACAATAAATAGGGAAGAAGAATGACATTGGATACAAGAAAATACATCCTCAGTCTATCCGAAATATCAACTAATTCTGCAAAGGAGAAATAGGTTATTGACTGTAACAGGAAGACATTAAAGAAGATATTGAAGTAATTAAATCGTTTTTCCAGTTTATCCCGAAATCTAATCATCAGAAAAACCATGATTAATATTGTTGAGACGTTAATGATGGTGGTTAAATTAAACTCCCATGATCTGGCATACGTTGGATTAACTGTATACGCGTAAGTCTTTGCCAGGAGGATTTCGTTTTCCATTGCGGGGACGAAAAACAGAATGGTATTCTCCAACCATGTGATATTAAAAAAGAATATGCTCATAGCTCCAAATAGAACGATATATATAGCTTTTGCACTAATTTTATTGTTAATAAAATAGTAGAGTGGTAACAGAATTATGCTGCTCCAGTGGAACAAAGTAGCTATTACGATGAAGAACACGTACATCGAAAACCGTTTTTCATATGCATACCGAAGCGAATACAAAAAAATATTCAACGTGAGTGCTTGTCGCATCCCACTCATATCCAAAACGAAAAAAATCAAGCAATAGTATAATAACAAACTTGCAAGCGGGTACTCAGTGTATTTTCTGATTGAGAGAAACAGGAAGATGCTACTAATAGAGGAGATTAAAAAAAACAATAGCTGAATACCTCCTCCAAACGCTTTAATTAGTGAGATGCTTAAATTAAAACCAAGATCTAAAGTGTCAAATATTATTTTCCTCCCCCATTCTGTAGTTATTCTTTGTATTGGTGGAATGTTGTCGAAAATAACATGTTGGTATACCCACCAGTCTACCCCAGTCTCGTAACGGAACCCTGCAGTAAACACGAAAATTATCATGATGGCAAAAGCTAAGAGCCATTTGGCTCTCTTCTCAATTTCAATTGCATCAAGGAAAGTAAAGAAGGCAAGGAAGAGGAAAACAGTTAGATAGTAGTACGGCATCAATATCTATGGAGCTAATCTTTATCTTCTGTATTTCCAGATATTTCGCCGCGGAAGTACAGGTTTAAAGTCAAGTAAACAAAGTAGGAAAATAGGAAGAGGAAACTTCCAACGATAATACCCACAATTGGAGTAAGTTCCTTTTTTTCTAGTGGTAGGATTGGTTTGTCGATAATTGAAATCAGTGGAGTCTCATGACGCAACGTAATCTTAGCTAGCTCGAAATGTTTCACCAGCTCTTCAAGAATGGCTTTATTCATTTCGACGTTTACAAGGTTTTTTTGCACAGGAACTGTTAGTCGCTGATAAGCAGGGTTTATGTTTAGGTTTGCGTCAGTTGATGTCGCCACACCAACCAATGCACTATTGAGTAATTTTTTAACCGAGTCAACCTGATGTTGTAGAATATTTACATTTTCCTGAGCGCGCTTAGTGACAGTTTTAATATACGATGCGGTTACTTTTTCCAACAGACTTTCAGTAAAGGCTTTCGCAAATATTTCATCCGCTATGGTAGTAGTCGCAACTATGATATCACCTTTTCGGTCTGGTTTAAAAATCTGAAGATTCTTTTCTGCAATTTCTTTACAAAATTCTCCGATTAAACTATCTTCTAAACGAGTTCTTTTTAATGGATCATTGTGAAAAACAATGTGTTTAATACTTTTCTTCCATTTCTTTCTGTAATCATTAAACTGGACGAACCTGTCAATTAAAAGTTGCTCTCTATTATCAATTGTTACCGTCGTAAAAAGTGCTTCTGTTATCATGGTCCGAGATTTCATGAATGCGATCATGTTGTCATCTTCTTGAAACAGTCCTCCTGTGTTGCTTCCAAGCGAAAACCCAAATTTTGAAGCAATACTCGATAAGTCTCCTTTCGATTGATTTGTCTCCAGTACAAAAACGAGCTCGGCTGTGTACGTAGCCGGTAAAATGAAGGATAATGCTGCTCCCAAACATGCGCTAGCAATTAAACCCAGCAAAATTTTGCGCCATTTCTTTAGTGCCGCATCTCTTATAACCCAAAGATTAGTGCCAAGTTCTTTCAACGATGTCTTTTTGCTATCCTGCATACCTTTTATGAAAATATTTGCTTACTTCAATATCGTAAACACTAACGTCGCAATTGTTGCCAATCCAGTACTTATTGCAACGATTTCACTGGTCGACATTCTGTTGTTCCTTTCCTCCTTAGTCGGCACAAATATCTCAGCACCAGGCTTAACATCGGGATACACATTAAAAAACAGGAACTTCCGCGCACTTGACACTCCACCGTTCGCATATATGATATACGACCTCTTCTTAAGTGCGCGTGGAGAGAAACCACCACTCTCGCGAACATAGCCCTTAAAACCTTTGTTCTTCTCGTAGACGACGGAGGACGGCGACAAAACCTCCCCACTGATCTTCACCGTCTGAAGCTGCTTGGGAACATTCAGTACATCCCCATCTTCAAGCAGCAAGTCATATCGGGCATGCGGGTTCTTGAGAATTTTCGGTAAGTCAATACCGACATAATCATTCCGAACAGTTGCGTCTTCAAGGTCCACTTCCGCAGAATCATTGGCGGCCTCTTGCAAAGACTTGAACTGTTTTAGCTTAAGATTCTCCTTCTCTATGTCTGACTCAAACTCTTTAACCGGAACTCTTTTCAAGGACGCGCCCTCCTTGTAAGCATTAGCAGTAAGCCCCCCCGCCCGCTGGATTAAGTCGGCAATTCGCTCGTCTTTATGCGTAATGGTATAAGTGCCGGGGAATAGTACTTCACCTTCAATCTTCACCATCTTTTGTTCCTGATAACCTGGCGCTGAGCGAACCGACACAATATCAAATGGCATTAACCTGAAGTTCTCCGTCGCTGCCTTCAGGTTCTGATCTACATTGACTGTAAATACTTGTGCGGTGACTGTAGTATCATTCAGAGAGTTGACAGCTTTGATACGTCGTGCAACTTCAATTCTCTTTGGCGTGGCGCTTTCTTTCAGTCCGCCCGCTTTGATAATGAGCGCCTCAAGTGTGGTATTCTCTGCAAACTCAAAATCACCAGGATTGCGAACTTCACCATTTATGGTGAGCTTGTACTCTTCCTTCAACTCAAATATCGACGGTATCGTCACAATGTCTTCTCTTTTGAGACTGATATCCGGAGTCCTGCCTTGCACAATATCTGCTGTATTGAAACTGATTAGCTCTGTCGTCAGGTCATCCTTGATACGGGTAATATAGCCCCGGTTCATAAAGGCATCTTCCTTCAATCCTTCCGCTTTCTTAATGAGGCCGGAGAGGGTTAGGCCTTGCTCAAGTTCATATTCCCCGGGTCTGAAAACAGCTCCTTCCACGCGAATACGGTTCTTGAATCGGTCAAGAATCTCATCCACATAGAATTCATCGCCGGATGAAGGGGTGTAGCTACCAAACTGATCAGAGGTCACATCTGCAATGCGCCGCTCAGTCTCCGTATTCTGCAACACCTTTACACGGGCTTTATAGGCGCGCTCAGTAAAACCTCCAGCAAAACCCAGTAGGTCTGAAAAGGTTTCACCAGGGATCATCTCAAAAATTCCGTCTCTTTTCACTTCTCCATTCACTTCTACTCGGGTGCGGTAGGTGGGTATACGAATTACATCCTGATCCTGAAGACGAATATTATTCTTTAAGCTGCCATACAGCAGAAAATCATAAACATCAAGTACTCCCACAACCGAGCCACCGCGGATGATCTGGATCGTACGGAAAGATCCGTTTTCAGAAGGGCCGCCTGAGGCATAAAGCGCGTTAAACACCGTTGCCACAGATGGAAGTGTGTACGTACCCGGCTTCACAATTTCACCAGTAAGAATCACCCTGATGCTGCGGATGTTGCCAAGCGAGATACTCACTGATGTTGCCCCAGTACGAATTCCCGAGTAGATACTGCTCAACCTCGAGCGGATGCGTTGTGACGCCTGCTCTATGGTTGCACCACTTACAGGTACTACACCAATCATCGGGATGTTGATAGTCCCCTCAGGAGAAACTTTCAATTGATAGCTGGCCTCCGAATATCCATAGATGTCAATTAGAATCTCATCATCTGGTCCGATCTGGTAGTCTAAAGGTGTCGCCAGGCGTAAGTTGGGCTCAAAAGTTAGATTGGAATTAGCAAACAGCGCTGCGCCAAACAGCCTTTCGCGAATGCGTTGCTGCTCTTCGGTTAGCTCTGGTTGAACTTCTTCCTCCTCTTTCTGAACAGGGCTTTTTACTGTAGATTTTTCTTCATCCGGCATGTTCACTTCACGAGAGGTCTCCTGACGTCTCGGAGACTGTGACTCCTGGCGTTTAATGCGCTGAATGCGTTGACGCAGTTTTGCAATCTCTGTGTTACTCATCCCTTTAGCCGCTGCCACCTGTTCCAGTTGGTCTTCGCCCAGTCCTGAACTCTTCACCTGGTTCATGAACTGCCTTATTTGCGCATCGCTGAGATCATCTACACGAACATTGGAGAAATCCTGGGGGTTTGGTGTTTGCGCCTGCAAGGGTACGGCCAATATCATAAGCACCCCTATGAGGCAAAAGGACATCAAAATTCTAAACATCAAATCACGTTTTCGTTGTGTGCAGCCAAGCACTGCCAATGGGCAGTTTTGGTAAAAATACATCATTCATAAGCTTTTATAAAGCCTTGAAAGCCTGTTCGAAAGATTTTTTTCAGGAACGTATTCAAAAGAACTGCATGTCCGACCAATGGGACCTAGAAGTCTTCCTCTTCACCTTCTGTGGAACCAAACGACATATTCAACATGCTTCCCAGTATATCGCCAAATGAATACCCGCCAGCTTCTATTCCTTTCTTGCTAATCAGGGAGAATTCTGAAAGCCCATGCAGCAAAAACTCCATCAGAAAGGCTACCTGGGTTTCATCTGCCTTGGGATAGTATTGTTTGATACAGGCATGAAGTCCGTCTACACGATACAGCTTGTGCAGGTATGATTCCTGCGTGTCTGAGTGAAGAATCTCCAGATCATTTCCTTTACCAAACCAGTCGATTATGGGCTGATAAGGGTTGGGACGCTGCTTTTTTCCTGATCCGGATTCCCGACGTTTGAAGGTTTCAGGATCAGGGAAGTAGTTGACAAACAGTGAGCGAATGGCCAAACCCAGCAGGCGGTAGGCTACATTTCCGGCTCCTTCCTGCTCACCTTCGTAGACTAATTCAATCTTCCCTGTGATGGCGGGCATGACTCCGATAAAGTCTGCAACACGCACCATGGTTTTCTTTGTTCCTTCTTTCAGTGCCCTTCTCTCTGCGGCACTCACCAAATTTTCATATGCACTAATAGTCAACCGGGCTGAAACGCCGCTCTTCTGGTCCACGTATTCGCTCTTCCGTGCTTCCATCGCAATCTGCTCAATGAGGAGCTTGCACAGGTCGGGCACCTCCACACGCTCAAGCTGCTCAGGAAGGAGGTCTGCTTCCTGTTGAGTAATTGCTTTTGATAGCTCCACTGTCCTGGGATAGTGGGTGATGATCTGGCTCTCTATTCTGTCCTTAAGCGGGGTGACAATACTGCCCCTGTTAGTATAGTCCTCGGGATTTGCAGTGAAGACAAACAGAATATCAAGTGGGAGCCTAAGCTTGAAACCGCGTATCTGAATGTCTCCTTCCTGTAGGATATTGAATAACGAGACCTGTATACGCGCCTGAAGGTCAGGCAGCTCGTTGATGACAAAGATGCCCCTGTTAGAGCGTGGGATGATGCCATAATGGAGCACTTGCTCATCAGCAAAACTAAGTCTCAGGTTGGCAGCCTTGATCGGATCTACATCGCCTATGAGATCCGCCACCGACACATCAGGGGTGGCTAGTTTTTCACCATAACGTTCGCTTCTGTGAATCCAGTCAATGGGTGTCTTATCCCCTTCGGAATGAACAAGTTTTCGCCCATAAGACGATACAGGTTGCAGTGGATCGTCGTTGACTTCGCTGCCAGAGATAACCGGTACCCACTCATCCAGCAGGTTGGTCATTTCTCTGGCCATCCGGGTTTTTGCCTGACCGCGTAGTCCGAGGAAAAGGATATTATGCCTCGACAGCAATGCCCGCTCCACATCAGGAATAACCGTGTCTTCATAACCGAGTATACCATTGAAAGGTGAGCTGCCAGACCGGATCAGTTCTATCAGATTCTCCCTTATTTCCTGCTTAACTGATTTAGATTGGTAGCCGGATTTCTTCAGTGCTCCTAACGTATCGATCGACGGTTTTTCCATGGCCTCCATTGCGCTCTTTACAGAGTAAAGTTAAATGATTGCACCTATCACTCGTCATATAGTTCATTCTCCAGGATGTTGTCGAGTAGTGCCAGTTTTTTAGGTTTGAGAGGTGAGTCTTTGAAGTAAACCGTGTATTCAGTCTTGTCGTTGCTCATGGCATAAATTCCGGTATACTCCTCGCCTGAAAGCGTGAGTTCCATAGTGCCCAGCTCTTCCTGGAAAACCCATTTGCCTTCCTCTGTTCGCGCTACTTTCATCTTTACCCATTCGTCCTGGTCTCCATATTTGAACAGTGCTTCCCAGGAACAGATCCCTTCAGGGCAAGCGCCCTTGATGTGACGCACATAGAGCTGCACAGAGATCTCATTATCAAACTTTCCCCTGTAGAATTTTCGTTCAGCAACCTGCTTCAGGTTAGATGGTTTGTCAAAATCGTCTTCTTCATCTTCGTCTGTAACATGTTCAGCGACAGTGGGGTCTGGGAGGCCCAGGCGCTTTCTGCGCTTTTCTGCTAAAAGAGCGTGTTTATATTTATCTTTGGTGTCTGCTTCGAAAATGTTTATGAGCTCCCCGCCATACCATTTTCCGTTCACCTGCATCAGGTCGAAAACACTGAAAGCATAGGTTTTGAGCGTCAGTAGATCTTTGAAGAACACATAGCCCATAAAGCTGAGCGGAGCTATCTTTTCTGTGATAAGGCCATGGCCCCGACGGATCTTTTCCAACTCAAAACGAAGGAAAACTGTCTCAATCCAGTGAACGTTAATGGACTTGCTCTTTTCAACAAAGGCCTGAAAGTTTTTCTTGGCTTCAGAGGTTATGACAGAGTCGTATTCCAATATGGCAAAAGGGCTATGCTGCACGGCAAGCATTTTTTGGTAGGATTCAGAGTTCCTGTCGGCATATTGGATAACCCAGGAGGCAAGTGAATCGATGCCGGAAAACAATTTGACATAGGCAGTCTCGTCTTCGGCCTGTAACGTGTTGAAGATCTTGCCGATCAGATCTGCCTCAGAAGGCTGCTGGGCCCGCGCAGAAAAGCTGCAGACAAGCAGAACCGATATGAAGAGTAGCCTGGCCATGTGGAGGTTATATAAAAATAACCTTTTCTGGCAGAAGGGGAGCAAAACACCAGTAGGGTAGGGGATTAAACCACAAGAGGCATTGAGAAATCACATCATAAATACGGTTCCCTGGCGGTAATGGGCGGTTAGGGTAGAGTTTGTGGGGGATAGGGGTATAGAGTAAGAGTTACTTAAGGGTAGAGTAATCGTAAATTAATCAATAAGTAAGCAACAATTTGCCACTCACATATTTGCCTGGGAAGGCAATAAGTAGTTAACTGCCAAAAGCAGATAGAGGCGATGGTAAAAGCATCCAGGAATTCCCGGCAAAAACCCAGGCGTCCAGCGTTTATTACACCTAGTTGAGCAGGTATTTTGTATTGATCACAATTTTTGCGTTGGGGGCGTTGATCTTGAATGCTGCTTTGTCGAATTTAGGAGGACCAAATCGCGCCTTGGCATCGTTGGAGAATCCATAACCTTCCCTGGGCATGCCCAGGCTGTTGAAATCCATGTCCAGGTTGTTGTTTTCATCGTGCAGCAGTGCTGCAGCGTAGCTGCCATAGGGCAATCCTTTAAAAGAAACTGTAGCTGTTCCATTCACAATCGGAAGCTTTTCTTTCCGGATAGCAGCATGGGGATTCCGGGGGAAACCATCTGCCCTGTTATAAAGGCTGAGTAGAACTGCTCCATCGCTGCTGCGCAGGCCGGAAACAACGATGGTAAGATTCGATTTTTCCTGCGGGGCGAATGAAGGAAGCAGGATGGATACACATAACAGCGACAGGATAAATAAACTTTTTTTCATAGGGTGCTATTCAGATAGTGATAGATGTTTTTTAGGAATTATGCTGCGGCGCAACTCCTTCCATGCAGCTTTGATAAAAGGTCGTGCCGGGAGGCTGCTGATTATTTTTAGTTCTTCCAATGGATTTGTCTGGTTGTCCAGAAACTTCAGCACCAGCTCAGCCTTGTTATTTCGGAAGAGGCTGGAGAAAACGACCGGTGGGGGTGGGTCGTTTTGTTCGAGCACCTGAAGCAGAATGGTATCATACCATAGGAAGCGGCTGAAAGGTATGGAGGCGCGGGAAGGACTTCCATCAGCAATGAGCTGGGCGACGAGCTCTTCCGAGTGCTTTTGAATGAACTGGAAGGTGTAGCCACTGGATGGCTTCGTCAGGCCGCCTGCAGTGCCCAGGTACACGATACGCCCATCGATGGGTTGATA
>JAFAAT010000261.1 GCA_023426425.1 Bacteroidota bacterium
GTGGAGCGCAGCATTATCGTGAAGACGGAGATCACGTCTAAACCAGAATATGGTAATCGGTTGCTGCATGCTTTATAAAGTCTATTAAATTCGAACCAGTAGACGAGGGGTATACGGTAAGGAGAGAAAACTACAGCATTCTTAACCTACTTACCAAACGGTTATGCGGTCTTTAGAGATTGCTTAAGCATTGATCGGATTTGCTCCCCCTGATGGCGGTATTTTATAACTGTTGCATTTGTATGACTGTCTTTCCCAATGTAAATGCCGTCTTTTGACGACATATGAGACTCCTGTTTTGTACCCTTGGTTTGCTCATGCTGAATGCTCATGCAGTGGCAAAAGTTGCCGGTGCATTTGTAAAAAATATGCGTCAGTGGCCTCAGGTAGTGAAGTTCAAAGCCGATGTGCCAGGTGGTAGTATGTACCTGACCAACAACAGTTTTATCTACAGCTTCAGAGATCAGAGGGATATAGACGCCTTGCATGAGCTGCGTGTTCATGGGAAGGAGACCAATGCTGCGACAATCAAAGCACACGTTTACGAAGTGAAATTTGTAGGTGGTAATACATCTGCGTTTATAACGGGCGAGGAGAAGCAATCTTACTATCACAATTATTTCCTGGGAAGGGATACCAGCAAGTGGGCTACAGATGTGCCGGTGTATGGAGCAGCACGGTACAAAAATCTTTACCGGAGCATAGATCTTTCCATCTATTCTGCTGAAGGTTTGATGAAGTACGACTTCATTGTAAAGCGGGGTGGTGATCCCTCTAAGATCAGAATGCAGTTTGAGGGTGTAAAGCCAGTGATAAATGAAGCAGGTGAGATTGTGATTGTGACTACTGTGAACGAGGTGAGGGAGCAGGCGCCAATTGCCTACCAGATAATTGATGGAGTAAAGAAGCAGATATCATGCGCGTATCGGTTCATTGATGAGCAAACGATAGGGTTTAGTTTCCCGCAGGGCTTTGAAGAAGGTGTTGAGTTGGTTATCGATCCCACCTTGGTATTTTCTACCTACTCCGGTGCCACAGCGGATAACTGGGGCGCCTGTGCCACCTACGATGCGCAAGGCCATCTTTATGCTACTTCACAGGTGAGTGGTGGGTGGATTATCACACCCGGCGCCTACCAATCGACAGGAGGAAATCTGTTTAGCATGGGTGATATCGGCATTAATAAATATACCAATTCCGGCAGCGCATTGATCTGGGCAGCTTTTATCGGAGGTGCCGATTCTGAGGAGGTGATAAAGATGACAACTAACAGTCAGGGTGAATTGGTCATGCTCGGCGCGACAGCTTCCACGGATTACCCGGTGACTGCAGGTTGTTATGATAATTCGCTGGGTGGGACAAGTGATTTTTTTCTAACGAAACTAAACGCTTCAGGAAGTGCTTTGATTGGATCTACCCTGTTGGGCGGCAGCTCGTTTGATGGCACCGGATGGGGAGACGTGATGGAAGACGCGCAAGGAAATGTGTGGTGTGCGAGTACTACTACATCAACGGATTTTCCGGTCACTGGTGGTGCATTTCAGCCGGCACTTGCTGGTGGCCGGGACGGTGTTGTGTTTCGAATGAATGGCAATTTTACCACACTACAGTATTCCAGCTTTTTGGGCGGTAGTGACCTGGAGTGGTTGATGGACATGGATTTTACCACAGGCGGAGCAATGGTTGTTTGTGGCCGGACTGCCAGTACCGATTATCCGGTGACTGCAGGATCTGCCTTTAGTGCACCTATAGGATTGGAAGATGCATTTGTCACGGTAATCGCTCCCGCCGGAAACATTTTACTGGCCTCTACCTATCTCGGCACATCAAGTCATGACGTCGCATACCATGTGCAAGTGGGGAGTACTGGCGAGATTTATGTAGCCGGTGGCACCCAGGGCAACTATCCGGTGAGTACGGGTGTGTATAGTGAAACCGGTGGTGGCGTTTTTCTGCATAAGCTTACTCCTTCTCTGACTTCATTATTGTCGACAAGCATAATACCGGGCGGGCGACCGTATGCTTTTTTGGTCAATGGATGTGGCAATATCCATCTGGGAACATTCACTTCGCAGTACACGGCTCAGACCACACCTGATGCGTTGCAAAGCAGTCCCGGTGAAATCTATTTGTGCCGTTTGGGTACCGACTTTAGCGGACTGAGTTATGGCAGCTATCTCGGAACTTACTTTGGCAGTGGACATAGTCATGGACAGGCGGATTTTGACAAGGCTGGCAATTTGTACACCACCTTATGCGTGCAGTCATTTATAACAACTCCAGGAGCTTTTGCTACTACCTCGCCTGGTGGTGGACATCATGGACTGAGCTTCAAATTTCATTTTGATAGCATTAAGACCAATGCATCCATTACGGTGGCCGGGGCAGATTCGGGCTGTGCGCCATTGGCTGTTTCATTTGTAAACAATACCTGGGATGCTAATCATTTTTATTGGGACTTTGGCGATGGCGACACATCAACGCAAACTGCGCCTACCCATATTTTTCAGGTGCCAGGGACATATATAGTACGAATGATCTCTCATAATGGCTGGGATTGCAACTCGCTGGATACTGCTTATTGGGAGGTGAAAGTTATTGCTCCCGACACCACTGCCTTCGTCGCTGAGAAAAACATCTGTTACCCTGGGGAACTTACGCTCGACGCTCCACTGGGCTTTACGTTTTATCAGTGGCAGGACGGATCAACGATGGGCAACCTTACGGTAGAGGATTCCGGCACCTACTGGGTGATATCAGCTGGTGGCTGTCAGCTTCGGGTGGATACATTCCGGGTGTTGAGGGTTAATTTGAGGTTCGACCTTGGTGAGGAACTGGTTACCTGCCTTCCGCTTTCGCTAAGCGGGCCGCAGGGCATGGAAACTTATCTATGGCAGGGTGGGCAGACTACACCTTCAATTCCTGTGACGGACGGTGGCCTGTACTGGCTGGAAGTCAGAAAGGATGGCTGCATGGCGAGGGATACTGTGGTTGTGGAATTCAGGAGCAATACTTCAACGGTGCATGATACATTGTTGTGTCAGGGCAAGCCGGTGGACCTGATATTAACTGCTGTAGTACCAGAAGGTGGAACGGCACTTTGGAATAACAACTCTTCCGCTGCTTCTATTAGGGTGACAGATACCGGCACCTATTGGGTGACTGTGAGCGAATACAATTGCACCTATACTGACACTACGCGGGTGGGTTATATCGTTTGCGACTGTGAAGCTGTGTTTCCTTCAGCTTTTTCTCCGGATGGTGATGGGTTTAATGATCTGTTCAGAGTTATAGTGCCGGCTAATTGTCGGGTGAGTGGCTACCAGTTATCGGTGTATAACCGCTGGGGAGAGCTGGTATATAGTACAAGGGATGTGACGAGCGGCTGGGACGGAAGATATCGCGGTCAGAAGGCGGAGTTAGGAACGTATATGTACGTGGCGGAATTGGAGCTTGGTGAGCAGCGGAAGGTGCATAGGTATAAAGGCGATGTAATCTTGGTGAAGTAGGTGTGCGCTCTCACGGGAATGATTATAAGATCTGGGAGGTTGATCTTGAGAGTTGCTTCGGACACCGGGAACTCTTTGGCTAATTCTGGGTCTTTAATCCACGATTGTTCTACAGCAGGAATATCGACTTGCTTAACCGTTATTGTCGTTTTTAGCTTTTCGTATCCATTATCATGTCATCAACCTCAGGCA
>JAFAAT010000270.1 GCA_023426425.1 Bacteroidota bacterium
GGCTTACCATTAATGCGATAGGCAGGGAAATGTAGGTCATTGCAGCAAAGGCTTTCAGTGCCGAATAGATAAAAGCATCTTCACGAAAAACGATCAGAATCAGCATGATTGCCGGAAAACAGAGGACGGCGGGCCAGAGATCTGCCTGGTAGTAGAGCTCTGTACTGAGAACGGACAAGCCCAGAAGCCCGGTGAAGATGAAACTGAAGGATTGGGTTATCCGCTGACCCAGAAAGCTGCTTTTCGGGGCGGGGACAATCTTATTCATCAGTTTGAAGAACTCGTGGATGCAGAGGAACTGGATCAGCATCATAAGCGAGACAAAAGCCCAGTCTTCCCAAAGCAGGCCCACCATCATGACGAGGGCAAAGACTACAGCGGAAGCCAAACGAGTGAAGAAGGTGGGCAGATGTAATGCCATTATGCAACAAAGTTACTTCCCTTCCTCCACTAATTCTTCAGGGTCATAGTCTTCTGTCCAGGATGAGGGCAGCGGAGTTCTGTTTTTCCAGAGAAGCCAGAATGAGACGGAGAAGATGGCCAGGCCTGCCAGAAACAGTGTCATGGGTACTTCGTTGGATTCGGCAAAACTGGCGACAGACGCGTTGTTTTCAGCAAGATAAAGCAGAACGATCTGTGCGCCATTGTTGAGGAAATGTGCCAGAATACTTAGCCAAAGCGAACCTGTCCAGTAGTAAACCAGGGCGAGAAAGACTGCTGCAACAAAGATAGATAGCAAACCGTAGGTGTTCATATGCACGAAGGCGAACATCAGTGAAGTGAGGATAATCGGAAAAAAGACGTTCAGGCTTCTTTTGGCGGCAAAGCGCATCATTACACCCCTGAAAAATAATTCTTCCCCGATTGCGGGAAGTACAGCCATGAGGAAGAGTATCTTCAAGAATTCTCCCGGCGACCGCATAGTTGTAAAAATGGTGGTAAGATCCTCAAGTCGTTGTGCTTCCTGACGAGTGGATTCGCTCCACCAGGGAAGCATTTCTATCCAATGGCCCAGCTGGAGTAACACGGGTATCAGACCCATCATTGCGACAGGAACCAGCAGCCAGTGGATGGTGCGGCCGGGTTTGACGAGGCCGAGGTAACGGCCGGGGCGAGGGTGTGTGGCGTAGGCGAATAAAAGAGAAGGGGCCAGGAAGGTTCCCAGCGTGTAAAGAAATTGCCAGAGCAAAGCTGCCTGCCGTAGCATTTCGGGACTTCGCTCGTTGAGTCCGGCCACATCGGCAAGCGAATACCCGGTGAGCAGCGGGACCAGGAAAGAGCCCAGGCCGAGCACGAAGAAGGAAAACATGATGGCGATGAGTATGATCAATTGAAGTAATTGAAAATACCAGGGGTAGCTTCGCCAGTATCTATTGAACATCAGGGAGGTTTTAGACCGCACAAAGGTACAGGCTTATCCTTGCCCAGCCAGCCCCGGATTCACAATATGATGTTTAACAAAGATTTGAAGCCCGGCAGTAATTCGTCAGGGCAAGCATCAGCTAATTTTCTTATTTTTGGCAGTATTTTTTCGAATCGAAATCAATGGGAGAAATCGTCGCCGGACCAGTATTAAGCCAGATCAATTCACCAGCGGATCTTAGATTATTGGACAAGGCGCAATTGCAGCAGGTTTGTCATGAGTTGAGGCAGTTCATAATAGACTGTGTGAGTGTGCATGGCGGGCATTTTGGTGCAAGCCTTGGCGTGGTTGAACTGACGGTGGCGTTGCATTATGTATTCAATACTCCCGACGACCAGCTGGTCTGGGACGTGGGTCATCAGGCTTATGGGCATAAGATTCTTACAGGCCGCAGGAGCGTTTTTCACACCAACAGAAAATATGGCGGTCTAAGTGGTTTTCCCAAAAGAAGTGAGAGTGAGTATGATGCTTTTGGGGTAGGGCACTCTTCTACGTCCATATCTGCAGCGCTGGGCATGGCCATCGCGTCGAAACTGAAGGGCGAGGAGCAGCGTCAGCATATAGCCGTGATAGGAGATGGAGCGATGACCGCGGGTTTGCCTTTTGAGGCGCTGAACCATGCAGGTGTGAGCAATTCAAATCTACTTGTGATCCTCAACGACAATAATATGTCCATTGACCCCAATGTGGGGGCCCTGAAGGAATATCTTACGGATATTACGACTTCGCACACGTGGAATAAGCTAAGGGATGATGTCTGGAATTTCCTTGGCAAGCTACCTTACCCGGACTTTCAGCGCGATATGGCCTCTAAAATGGAGGCGAGCATAAAAGGTATGATTTCTAAGTCCAGCAACCTTTTTGAGGCGCTGGGTCTAAGATATTTTGGACCTATTGATGGTCATAATATTCTGAAGCTTGCGGAGATACTGGAAGATCTGAAGGATATACCCGGTCCGAAGCTGCTGCACATCAAGACGGTGAAGGGGAAAGGGTATGAGCTGGCAGAGAAAGACCAGACCTTGTGGCATGCACCGGGAACATTTGACAAGATTACAGGGAAGATCAACAAGAAGCTGGTAACTGTGCCAGAGCCTCCGAAGTACCAGGATGTTTTTGGTCATACGATTATAGAACTGGCAGAAGCGAACCCGAAAATCATGGGTATTACGCCAGCCATGCCTTCAGGATGTTCTCTTAAGTATATGATGGAGGTGATGCCTGACCGGGCATTGGATGTGGGTATTGCGGAACAGCATGCAGTGACTCTGAGTGCGGGTCTGGCTACGCAGGGGATGAAGGTCTTTTGCAACATCTATAGCTCCTTTATGCAGCGCTCTTATGATATGGTGGTGCATGATGTAGCTATTCAGAAGCTGCCTGTTATTTTCTGTCTTGACAGGGCGGGACTGGTAGGAGATGATGGTCCGACGCACCATGGTGCATACGATATAGCGTACATGCGTTGCATACCCAACATGATTGTGAGCGCGCCGATGAATGAGGCAGAGCTACGCAACCTGATGTACACGGCGCAGCTGGATGAGAATGTACTTCCTTTTGTAATTCGATACCCACGCGGACAAGGTGTAATGCCTGAGTGGCGTACGCCGATGGAGCAGATAGAAATCGGAACGGGAAGGCTGATTAAGGAAGGTGAGGATGTGGCAATTCTCAGCTTTGGACATCCGGGCAACTTTGTAGTAGAAGCGTGCAGGGAATTGATGACTGACGGTCTGGATCCTGCGCATTATGATATGCGATTTGCGAAACCACTTGATGAGGAGTTGTTGCACAGGATAGCAAAGAAGTTCGCTAAAATAGTCACGGTTGAGGATGGAACTGTAGTGGGTGGATTTGGATCTGCAGTGCTGGAGTTTCTGAATGAACACGGGTATACTGCGCAGGTTAAGATACTTGGAATACCTGACAGGATCGTGGAGCATGGCAAGCCGGAGGAACTGCACCGCGAATGTGGCTATGATGCGAAGGCGATAGCTGAAACTGTGCGGGCAATGAGTGAGGTGGTGTCGCAAACTCAGAATTCGCTTGCTGCAATTTAGTGCGAGAGCGGTTCGGAGAATATTTTTAACAAGCCGACATACCCATCCCTTTCTTATTTTTATATTTTTGGTGCTTAAGGTAAATCATGGCAACAGGACAAAAGTCTAAACCTTCATACTTCTATGCTATTCTTGGTGTCTCGCTGGTGCTGTTTCTGTTAGGAACGCTTGGTTGGCTGGTGATCAATGGTCGCGGGCTATCCAGGGTTTTTAAAGAGGATATTGAAGTACAGGTGATCCTGCATGACAACACCCAGCTTGAGAAGGCGCAGCAGTTGAAGGCTATCCTGGATAAGCAGCCTTTTGTACGCAAATCAACCATCACCACGAAAGAAGAAGCAGCAGCTGAGTTTGAGGCTGAGTGGGGAGAGGAATTCACTTCTTTGTTGGAGTTTAATCCTTTGTATGCTTCCATCAACTTCAATCTGTATTCGGAGTACGTGAATACGGACAGCTTGCAGAAGATAGCGCAGTTTGTGAAGCAGAGCAATATTGTCAGGGAAGTGAGCTATCCTACAGGAGTGGTGGATAAGATGAACAGTAATTTCAGGAAGATAGGGATTATACTGGGGGCTATTTCGCTCCTGCTATTTGTAGTGGTGATTGTGCTTATTGATAATACAGTGCGGCTGGCTATGTTTAGCAATCGTTTCCTGATCAAGACCATGCAGATGGTGGGTGCTACAAGGAATTTTATCACCAGACCATTTGACCAGCGTGCGGTCATCAATGGTTTGATTAGCGGCATTATTGCGGTAATCGGGCTTTGGCTGGTAATTTCATTTGCTGAGAACCAGTTACCTTCATTGAAAGCGTTACATGAACCAGCATTACTTCTGATCCTTATGACAGGAATGGTGGTAATGGGGATATTGATATCTTTGATCAGTACACACAGGTCGGTAGTGAAGTACCTGAAAATGCACGTCGACGACCTCTATTAAACATTAAAAAAAAAGGACACCAAACATGGCAACCACGAATACAACGAGCAAAACCTCGAACACAGCTAAACAACACCAGGTCTTTCTTTTTGATAAATCCAACTATATGTGGATGCTTATCGGTGTGGCTTTTGTCCTGCTTGGATTGGTATTGATGGCGGGTGGCAAAAGCGAGGACCCTAATGTATTCAACTACGACGAGCTTTATAGCTTTAGAAGAATAACGCTTGCGCCCGTGCTGATGATGATTGGATTTGGGATTGAGGTGTATGCGATTATGAAAAAGCCGAAGGATGCCGACAAGGTAGACTAGTCGACTGAGCACCTCAGGCC
>JAFAAT010000277.1 GCA_023426425.1 Bacteroidota bacterium
CCCCACGCCATTGGCAACAATGTCCTGATTGAAGCCTGTTACTGCAACCGGCGTGTATGCTGCAAATCCGGGTGCGCAGGAAAGGAGAATGCCTGTGAGAACAGAAAGAAATTTTCTGAATGTAAATTTTGAAACCATGGGTAGCCAATTTGTGAGTTAGGAAAAGAAATCAATCTAAACTTAACACAAATGGCTTAAAGAAAAAAATATATCTTTATATGTTCCTCAAAATACATGTAAAATAACGACAAGCGATGCCAGTTGTAACATTTTACAGGTTCTGCTCGCTCATTACATTCTTTATCACCTGGCAAACCTCATATTTCTCCTCCCGGATAAAATGATCCATCCATCGCTTAAGCAGATAAGGGTTGATGCTGAGGAAGATAGTGCGCAGGTCTTCGCTGCTGTACTTGTCGATGTTCTGTACCACAGAGTTGATCGTCGGAGTGGTGGTTGCCTGGCTCATGGTGATAGTGTTTCTTTAATTCGAAACAATACTATGCCACTAAATAAGTCGGACGACCAGCGGCCGCCCGACAAGTAAAAACATATACTGTGCTAGTCCATGATTTCCGACATGTTGTCCTGCATTCTTTGATGATATAGCTCTGTCAGCGCCTGATTTTTGTTCACGCGTTTGCTTACCATTGTAAGAACTGCATAACCGAAGTCGCTGCCTTTGCGAATCATCTTCAGAAATCTGGGTCTGAGACGCTGAGGAATGTAGGGGAGTACTGATCTGAATTGTTTATAGATCACATGCGGGACTACCTCAGCCACCTGCAACTCAAAGAGAGAATATTCCATTAGGGTTTATGTTGTTCCGACTCAGGAGTTTCAAAACCATACCACTATAGCCTCGCCGGCTGTTAGAAATAAGTTAAGTGAGTGTGATGAAGAGACCTGCACGCTGGATTGCTTTAGTTATCTTGCAGCCGTTTTCAAGAAAAGAATATGTATCGTACACATACTTGCGGGGAACTGCGCATGAACCACGTGGGCACCGAAGTGAAACTGGCTGGATGGGTTCAGACTATCAGAAAGTTTGGAAGTATCACTTTCGTAGACCTCAGAGACCGTTATGGCATCTCTCAGCTGTTGTTTAATGAATCGCTCAATGAAAGACTCGACCAGACACCTTTAGGCAGGGAATATGTAATCCAGGTCAAGGGTAGGGTAGTGGAGCGAAGCAATAAGAATCCACGAATGGATACTGGTGATATTGAAGTGGAAGTGAGCGAGTTTGCAATCATGAATGCTGCGGTTACTCCACCCTTCACCATCGAAGAGGATACTGATGGTGGTGATGAACTACGCATGAAGTACCGGTTCCTGGATCTTCGCCGCCCAACCCTGAAACGCAATATGGAGCTGCGATACAAAGTGAACCGGGCGGTGAGGAACTATCTGGACACGGCTGGCTTTTGGGATATTGAGACACCTTTCCTGATCAAGTCAACCCCTGAAGGTGCCAGGGACTTTATCGTTCCCTCAAGAATGAATGAGGGGCAGTTTTATGCCTTACCTCAGAGTCCGCAGACCTTCAAGCAACTCCTGATGGTGAGTGGCTATGACAGGTATTACCAGATTGTGAAGTGCTTCCGGGACGAAGACCTTCGTGCTGACAGGCAGCCTGAGTTTACCCAGATAGACTGCGAAATGAGCTTTGTGGAGCAGGAGGATGTGCTGCAGATTTTTGAAGGATTGTTTAAACACGTATTTAAGGAGATCAAGGACATTACCATCACAGATGCTTTTCCCCGGATGACCTGGGAAGATGCAATGTGGCATTATGGAAATGATAAGCCTGACCTGAGGTTTGAGATGAAGCTTAAGAACCTGAAAACCGGGGGAAAAGTGCATTGCGGTGCTTTGGAAGGTGTGGACTTTAAAGTCACCAACGAAGCAGAAACTATTCTGGCGATTGCCGTTCCGGGAGCCAGCGAGTATACCCGTAAGCAAACAGACGAGCTGACGGAGTGGGTGAAGCGGCCTCAGATTGGGATGACCGGTCTGCTGTTTATCAAATGCAATGCCGATGGCAGCTTTAAGAGCAGCGTAGACAAGTTCTTCAATGAGGAGAAACTGAAAGAGATAGCCAGTTTCTGTGGGGCCGGGCCGGGAGAACTGATTCTGATGCTTGCAGGCAAAGAGTCCAGAACGCGCAAAGCCATGAGTGAGCTGCGCCTGGAGATGGGAGAGCGTCTGGGTTTGAGAAATCCGGACAGCTACAAGCCACTGTGGGTAATCGATTTCCCTCTGTTTGAACATGATGAGGAAGAAGACCGGTGGGTGGCTAGGCACCATCCTTTTACGGCTCCGAAGCCTGAGCAGATAACACTGATGAATGACCGCAGCAGGTTTGGAGAGATTAAAGCCAATGCTTACGACATGGTCCTGAATGGGACGGAGATTGGCGGTGGTTCAATAAGGATTTACCAGAGGGATTTGCAGGAGCGGATGTTTGCAGCGCTGGGTATGGACAAGCAAGAGGCACAGGAAAAGTTTGGGTTCCTCCTGGGGGCATTTGAATATGGTGCACCCCCTCATGGTGGACTTGCCTTTGGCTTTGACAGGCTTTGCGCGCTACTAGGTGGACAGGAATCCATTCGTGACTTTATTGCCTTCCCTAAAAACAATGCGGGCAGGGATGTGATGCTGGATGCTCCTTCTGCGGTGGAAGCGAAACAGTTGGACGAGCTAGGGCTGGATGTGAAGTAGCGAAACTATTAATGTTAGTGAGCCTGCTAAAAATCGGCAGGCTTTTTTGTGCATACGATGAGAAATCTCCTGGTGTTTTTTGGTAGCGATTTTGGTAGCGATTTCTACCAGAATCATTCTCCGGGATGTGTTTAGCGTTTGCGACACTTCCCACAAGTACTTTGCTATTCTCCTGGTGCAGTACAACTTGCGTATACAAAAAATGGCTGTGAATTTCACAGCCATTTTGCCTTCCTAAGCAGTAGTCCGACCAGGATTCGAACCTAGACAGACAGAACCAAAATCTGTAGTGCTACCGTTACACCATCGGACTGCTTCCCTTGCGGGATGCAAATGTACAGCGTGGAATTAAAAAGCCAAAATCTTTACACAAAAAATTAATTGTGATAGGTGTTGTTTTCCAAATAGCCGAAGCAGTTTTTGCCCTTTTACGATACATAATCTGATGTCGTCCGGAATTCCTGTTTTCAGTTGCCGTCTCGCGGGGTCGCCAATCCAGATTGAAGTAGTTTTCTGCCTGCTCTTTAACGGTTTTTAGAAATCTTTTTAAGTAGGTTTGCAGTAGTTGATATTCACTTGTAAAAGCCCAGGATTCCTGTATGTCTATAGCGGCCAACCCGCGCCGGTTTGTTATCCAGTTCATCTTCGTTAGCGTTGCCATAGCAATCCTGATCAAGTTGCTAATGATCCAGGTATTTGAAGATAAGTACAAGATACTTGCTGATGATCTCGCTATATACAGGAAGGTTGTGTACCCACCCCGGGGGGTGATCTACGATCGCAAGGGCAGAGTGATGCTGTACAACCAGGTTGTATATGATCTTATGGTCACACCGACAAAGGTGAGTAGTGATCTGGATACCGCCGAATTGTGCGATGCCTTAGGCATCACGAAAAAGAAATTTGAGGATCTGTTGCATAAGGCCAGGATAAAAAACGGCCCAATGCGTCAGGGTGTGTTCATCGAACAAATGACTCCCGGACAGACAGCAAGGTTCCAGGAGAACATGTATATGTTCAACGGGTTTGACCTCTTACAGAGGTATATCAGGGCATATCCCCGCACCAGCGGAGCTCTGATTCTGGGTTATACCGGTGAGGTATCCCCAGCTATGCTTAAACAGGAGCGTTACCAGACTTATCGCCAGGGAGACTACACGGGCATGCATGGTCTTGAACGGACCTATGAAGAAGTGCTGAGAGGACAAAGAGGAGTTTATTTTTTTGAAAGAGACAATTACAACCGTCCACGGGAGCCCTACCGCAGGGGGCAGCTTGATACACCTGCAATAGCAGGAAGAAGTCTTCAGCTGCATCTCGACGCGGAACTTCAGGAGTATGCCGAAAAGCTATTTGTGAATAAGATAGGCAGCGCAGTAGCCATCGATCCACAAACCGGCGGCATCCTCGCGCTCGTGACCAGCCCTTCATATGATCCAAACCTCCTGCAGGGCAAGAACAGGGCAAGGAACTTTGCTAAACTATACCTGGATGCCACAAAGCCTCTTCTTAACAGAGCAACACAAGCAAACTACAATCCGGGATCTACTTTAAAGCCTATGACGGCACTGGTGGCCCTCGACGTGGGAGCTATTACACCGAGTTTCGGCATACCCTGTGGCGGTGGCTATTATGGATGCGGAAGAAGGATAGGCTGTACCCACTCAGGCGGCGGACACTCTGCTAACCTGAGAGCAGCAATTGCTAACTCTTGTAACTCTTATTTCGTGCACATCTTCAGGTTGATCGTCGATCATAAAAAGTTTGGTGGGGTAAAGAATGGTTTGCAGAAATGGCATGATTACTTCTACGATTTTGGTTTTGGTCATCCCACAGGAGTTGATTTGCCCTTCGAAGGGAGTGGCTTGCTTCCTGATACCGCGTTGTACAATGACATGTATAATGGCGTATGGAATTCCTGTACCAATCTGTTTGTCGGAATGGGACAGGGAGAAATCGCCCTCACTCCTATACAAATGGCTAATGCGATGTGTATTATCGCAAATAAAGGTTTTTACTACACGCCACACCTCGTGCGTTCTGTAGATAGCAATGTGAACGACCCTGTGTTGAAGCCTTTTAAGGAAAAGCACGTGGTGACGAATATACCGGAATCTACCTTTGACATTGTGGGACTTGGCATGCAGGATGTGGTTGAGCGGGGTACAGGAAGGGTGGCCATGCTAGAAGGAATCAACGTAGCCGCTAAAACAGGTACGGTAGAAAACAAAGCTGTCGTAAATGGCGTAGCCATGAAGATGAAAGACCATTCGATGTTTGTTGCCTACGCGCCCAGGGAAAATCCAAAGATTGCCATTGCAGTTGCCGTCGAGAATGCAGGCTACGGAGCCACCTGGGCAGGGCCAATCGCAAGTCTGATGATCGAAAAGTATCTTTTTGACAGCGTAAAAGTCAAAAGAAAGCACCTGGAAGACCGGTTGCTTAATGCCAAACTGATTGATAAATACACCTATATCATCGATTCTGCCCAGCGTGCAAGAGACAGGGAGCGTGCAAAAATAAGAGCAGAAAAGAAGCGGGTCAGGGATAGCATCGAAAGGCTTACAAACCCCGTCCATTTCTACTTCTGGATCGAACAGTTTGCAGATAATCGAAACGACAAATTCATTTTAAGTACAGATGAGCGCAACAAATAAACCGGTACTGAGCAGGTTGGATGGTGTCACCTTCATGTTGTACATCACGTTGGTGGTCATTGGTCTGCTGACTGTTTTTTCTGTGGAGTACCGAAGCACAGACCCCTCTCCATTTATCATGTCCAAGAGCCATATGAAGCAGGCTATGTGGCTGGGTATTTCCCTGTTTGTAGGGCTGTTAATCGTCTGGACCGACAGTAAGTTCTTTTCCTCAATAGCTTACCTCGCTTATGCTATTGGTGTAGCTCTGCTCATTATCACCATTTTTGCAGGCAAGGATGTGAAGGGCTCTCACTCCTGGCTGGGCGTTGGAGGCTTTCAATTTCAGCCCGGTGAGGTTTGTAAGATTTTTACCTCTCTTGCACTGGCCAAATTTCTGTCCAGTCCGGAGATCAATTTCCGGACCCTCAAGCACCGGTTGATCGGTGCCGCTTTGGCGCTGGTACCCCTGGTGATTATAGTGTTGCAATCAGAGACAGGACTCGCCCTGGTCTACCTTTCCTTTTTTCTCGTGATGTATCGCGAAGGTCTTCCCAACAGTGTGCTTATTATTGCTTTTTCTGCTATCGTACTCACACTTGCCACACTGCTGATAGAGCGCTACGTTTTACTTTATATCATCCTGGGACTAGCTATTGTCCTTGCGGTACTGAATAGAAGAACACTTCGGAAACATGGTTCAGCAAGACTGGTTCTTGTGCTGGCCTTAGCTGTGTCTATCACCTTTTCTCAATGGGTAGTGCCATTTGTGTTTACCAATGTCCTGAAGACCTACCAGATCGACAGGATCTATTCCATGCTCGGACAGGAGGTCCCTCAGGAATATCTGGGCCTCGACCCGGACGAAGAGCCGGAGAGGCGGACCAACGTCTCGGACTACAACGTAATGCAATCGAAGATTGCGATTGGTTCCGGAGGCCTTTTTGGGAAAGGGTTTTTGAACGGAACATCTACCAAAAATGATTTCGTGCCGGAACAGAACACGGATTTCATATTCTGTGCCATAGGCGAGCAGTTTGGGTTTGTGGGTAGTGCAATTCTGATAGTGCTATATATTTCCCTGATGCTGCGGATTTTGTATTTGGCGGAACGACAGCGGTCAGACTTCAGCCGAATCTACGGGTATTGCGTGGCCTCGATCCTCTTCTTCCACTTTGCCATTAACCTGTCTATGACCGTAGGTCTGGCTCCGGTAATCGGAATCACCTTGCCATTCCTGAGCTATGGTGGATCGTCTTTGCTATCGTTCAGCATACTCATCTTCATATTGCTGCGGCTCGATACTGACCGTCAGGTTATGATCCGCTAACTTTGCACCATGGCGAGGATATTTCCCCTATCGGAAGGAACTTTTACAATAGGACATGACAAGTTGTTTGTACCATTTGATGAGCAAACCCATGAACTGACAGACAGGCCCACTGGATCACTATTGGTGGAAGTGCAACCTTTCCTTGCAGCGACAGCAGATGATGTGGTCTTGTTCGATACGGGACTTGGTTTCAATGCAGAGGATGGAGAGCTGCAGATACATAAAAATATCCGTGGTGCAGGCTTCACCCCTGAGCAGGTGACCAAGGTGTTGCTGTCTCATCTGCATAAAGACCATGCAGGAGGGGTAACCCGGAAGGATGCCAATGGTGTTGTCGCCACTTCCTTTCCCAATGCCGAATATTATATCTATCGTGCGGAGGCTGATTTTGCGCTTGAAAAAGGATATCCTTCCTATATACCCGAGGAGCTTGAGCCAATGCTGACTTCAGGACAGGTGAGGTGGCTGGATGGTAAGCAGGGGCAGATCGGAAGCAAGATCTGTTTCGAACATTCGGGGGGACATTGTCCGCAGCACATCGTGTTCCTGCTGAAAGACGAAGAGGGAAGCTATTTCTTTGGCGGCGATGAAGCGCCACAGCTCAAGCAGATGAAGATGAAATACGTCGCCAAGTATGACTATGATGGCAAACGGGCCATGGCCTTGCGCGAAGAGTATGCGGGCAGGGGACGGGAAGCTGGCTGGCAGTTTATGTTTTACCATGACATCAAAATGCCTGTAGCCAGACTTTGACAAGCTCTCATGCAAATGCTAGCTTTGCCGCCGGTTGAAAGCACCGGACAACTATGCTAAACGAACTACGGATTGTTTTTTTAGGAACGCCAGATTTTGCGGTTGCCTCGCTGGATGCATTGGTGACAGCAGGAGCTAATGTGGTGGGTGTGGTAACTGCGCCTGACAAGCCTGCGGGCAGAGGGATGCAGCTGCAGCAACCGGCTGTGAAGCAATATGCCTTAGCGCATGGGCTTGAGGTAATGCAACCACCTAAGCTAAAGGACCCGGAATTTTTGGAGCATCTTAGATCGTTGCAGGCAGACCTGCAGGTTGTAGTGGCGTTTCGCATGCTGCCGGAAGTGGTCTGGAACATGCCGCGTATGGGCACTGTGAATGTGCATGCGTCTTTGCTGCCTCAGTACAGGGGCGCAGCTCCGATCAACTGGGCAATCATCAACGGTGAAACGGAAACCGGCGTAACTACTTTCAAACTTAAGCATGAAATAGATACAGGCGACATTCTCCTTCAGGAGAAAGTGAATATCACAGCAGACGATGATGCGGGCAGTTTGCATGATAAACTAATGGCCACAGGCGCCGGGCTGCTGGTGCGGACCGTCGAAGGGCTTGTTGCTGGTACGGTGAGGGAGATACCTCAGGACTCAGTGGAAACTGAGGCAATAAAACACGCACCCAAGATATTTAAGGGCGACTGCCGGATAGACTGGACCTTACCTGCAAAAAGAATTCACAACCTCGTGAGAGGGCTTTCTCCTTACCCTGCTGCCTTTACAGGCCTTTCCGGTAAGCAGCTTAAAATATTCAAGACACATCCGGGCCCTGCCCACGAGCTTCAAGCAGGGACCGTGGACACGGACCATAAGACCTATCTCCGCTATGCTGCCGAAGACTGCTGGATATATGTAGATGAACTGCAGTATGAGGGGAAGAAAAGAATGGATGTGGTGTCCTTTCTACGGGGCTTCCGGGGCTGAGGCCTGCTGCCTGAGAAAATACTCTATAGCCAATGCATATCCCTCCAGGCCTAGTCCGCTGATAGACCCCCTGCACCGGGAGGCGATATAGGAGGTTTTGCGAAAATCTTCCCGTGCAAGCACATTGGAGATGTGCACTTCAATAGCAGGTACTGCTACTGCTGCCAGTGCATCAGCAAGGGCAACGCTGGTATGTGTGTAGGCACCCGGGTTGATTATAATGCCATCTACTCCCTGGCGGCAATGGTGAATCAGGTTTATCAGCTCGCCTTCCACATTATTCTGGTAGACAGACAGGCTCACCTGTGGGTATCTTTTTCTTAGTATGGCGAAGAACTCATCCAAAGTTTGCGAGCCATAGATCTCAGGCTCGCGGGTGCCAATCAGGTTCAGGTTCGGGCCATTAATAATAGCAAGATTCAATGGTGATGCTTTTACAGGCAAGATAAAACTATTTTCGTGGCTGAGTTCATGTGGGAAGCATACATCAGGGGTTTCAAGGCCTATTTACAATTGGAGCGGAGCATGTCCGGCAACACTATCGATGCCTATCTGCATGATGTCTCTTTGCTGGCGTCCTGGTTTGAGACCAATGCGCCGGGTGTGCCCTTGCAGGAGCTCAGTCTCAGGGACCTTCAGTCATTCCTGGAATATATCAACCAGCTTGAATTCGCCACAGCCTCACAAGCCAGGGTGATAAGCGGTGTGAAAGCATTTTTCCGCTTTCTGGAGCTTGAGGATGTGGTGCAGGAGAATCCTACGGTTCTTTTGGAAGCACCGAAGCAGAAGCGAAAGCTACCGGTGGTGCTAAGCATCGCGGAAATTGAACAGCTTTTTGCTGCGATAGATCATAGCACGCCGGAGGGGCAGCGGAACAGGGCGATGCTGGAGACCCTTTATAGTTGCGGGTTGCGGGTGACTGAACTCATAGAACTGCGTCTGTCCAACCTGTACCTGGATATTGGCTTTGTGAAGGTATTGGGCAAGGGTAATAAGGAAAGACTGACACCTATTGGTGCAACGGCGGTGAAGTATGTGGAGCTTTACAGAAGACATGTCCGGCCATTTGTGCCTGTGAAGCAGGGCAAGGAAGACATACTGTTTCTTAACCGGCGGGGTAGTGGATTGTCAAGGGTGATGGTGTTTAAGATTTTGAAGGAACTGGCTAAAAAAGCTGGTATCAGCAAGAATATACATCCCCATGTGTTGCGGCATTCATTTGCCACGCATCTGGTAGAGGCGGGCGCGGACCTGCGGGCCGTGCAGGAGATGCTGGGGCATAAAGACATTACCACGACTGAGATCTACACGCATCTTGAC
>JAFAAT010000323.1 GCA_023426425.1 Bacteroidota bacterium
CTTGTTCTGGATGTCGGCATTCATTATTCTGGCTGGACAAGCGAGGAGGCACTCAACTACTGGAAGGTCACTATTCCCGGACAGGATGCAATTGCCGAAAGAGAGGTAACGCGGGTAACGAACTGGTGCGGCCAGGCGCTCAGCTATAAGATCGGCGCAAAGGCAATCATGGAAATGCGATCGGCCTGGCTCGCCGGCAATCCCTCCCGACCACCCAGGGATTTTCACACCTGCTTTATAGCAGCTGGTCTTCGTCCTCTACCCGTCATTGCACAACAGTTAAAAACCTCAATGCCATGTTGAAAATACTTTTACTGCTGCCAGCACTTGGCTTTGGTCTCTCTGTCTCCGGACAGGAAACTGTATTGCTCCATGAGGAGAAAGTAGAGAATGCCTATCCTCGCTTATCACGGGACGGAAAGAAAATACTCTACCAGTCAAACAGAACAGGCAAGTGGCAGATCTTTATCATGGATACCCAAAGCGACAAACAGTTCCCTTTAACCAATGACAATTTCAACAACAACTTCCCTGACTGGAATACCGACGGAACTCAGATCGCCTTCGTCAGCGACAGGGATGGCAATGAAGAAATCTATCTCATCAACTCGGATGGTACAGGACTAAAGCGCCTGACTTCCGACCCTCAGCGTGATATCCATCCCTATTTTAGTCCGGATGGTAGATACGTTCTATTTAATTCTACCAGGAGCAACGGCTCTCTGGACATCTTCAGGTACGACCTGCAAACAGGCAAGACAGTCCAGCTCACCAATACCCCGAACGACCATGAAACCTGCGCGCGCTATTCGCCTGATATGAAATCAATTGTCTTCCTCCGGAACAACGAAGAAACCGATGACCTGTTTGTCCTGAATCTTACAAACGGTCTGACTGAGAACGTCTCAAAGACGCCCTATATAACAGACGGCTGGCCGGTGTTTAGTAACGATGGAAACTGGATCTACTATTCATCGATGGAAGGTCAGACCTACAGCATCTACAGAATCAGGACCGATGGCACAGGCAAGGAGCAGATCAGTTTTGCTGCACCCGGCGAAGAGCATGCAAGAGTTTTCCTGGCTGATGATGGCCATTCACTAATCTACAACCTCAGGAAGGGCGGAACAATAGACATCCGAAGGCTGGATCTTGCGAGCAAATAAACATGACCGTCCGCACAACTTCCGGCCTGCCCTTCAGGAGCTAGCGATATATACCAAGGCTAATTCATTCCTTCACCAGCACCTTCCCCACCACCTGTTCGCCCGTAAGCACCCGCAAGAAATATACACCCGGCGAATACTGCGAAAGGTCCACTGTGTGGCTACGATCAGATCCCCCGGTCTCAGCAACCAACCTGCCCGAAGGATCCACAACCATAATCCTCTCGATTGGCAAGGGCGAACTCACGGTAACCATTGAACTTGCCGGATTCGGGAAAACAGAAACTTCCGGGATTTCCATCTCAGGACCTGCCACGTCAAGCCCACATAGATAATGAAATGACGTCACCTCCGAACATCCACCTTCGTACCAATGCTTCCGGTCAACCATCAAGCCATGAGTATTTACCACAAATGTTATCGACGGGCAGGTATCACAACCAGCAACTATCATTTGTGGGCTGCTGAACGAAAACAAAGTGCCTGTGGCCTCCGGATGCTTGTTTAGTGTAAAACTATCTCCACTACATGCAAAAACATCAGTTGTCCAGTGGAAAAAACAGCTATCAAATACCTCCACGTAGGCATCGAATGAATCAGCAGTAAAACTGATTGTATCCGTGGCCCACAATGTAATCCGCTTCTTATCCCAACATGGTTCCAGATAAAGAAAGGAAGTGTCAAACGCCGAAGAATAGTGCACACCATCCACCTTCCATTGCCAGCGGTTTGCACCGGTGCTGTTGTTGATCCCTGAAAAACCCTTTCCACTACAGACTTTAGTCCTGGAAAGACTGAAACTGGCATTTGGTTGAGCATCTGCTTTTACTATCCATATCAGCAAAATGAGGAGCGTCATATATTTCATAGAAAATAAAACTATCATCTTTCATGCGGCTTCCTACATCATTTAAGCTTGTTTTAGGAATGTTTTGACGTCAGTGTGGTAAACCCTTCCTTTAATGTGCAAAACCCTTCCTGACGCAAAGCCTGAACCACTGTTTTCGACCTGATTAAATCATTATCTTTGTCTTTACACTGAAGAAATATTTTGTTATATATATTAATACGTAAAGAAAATGAGCTTAGAAGTTACTGGTAAACTGGCTGTGAAATACGATACACAACAAGTGAGTGAACGTTTCAAGAAAAGGGAATTCGTCCTTGAGCTTTCAGAAGAGATCAATGGCAACGTGTACACCAACTACGCGAAAATGCAGCTTGTTCAGACTAAATGTGAAATCCTGGACCGCTTCAACGAAGGCGATACGGTAAAGGTAAACTTCAACATCAAAGGCAACAGGTGGGAAAAAGATGGCCGCGTAAACTACATCACCAACCTGGATGCCTGGAGAATTGAAGCCGCCAACACAGGTGCACCAGCTCCGGCACCAGCACCCTCCTACAACAACATGAACACCGGCACAAGCCCCAACCCCGCACCGGCTACCACCGGCAACTTCTACAACCCCTCACCGGAAAATGTAGATGACCTGCCTTTCTAAGCCTTGCATAAGGGATATTTCATTAATAGCTGGTGGCAGGTCCACCAGCTTTTTTCTTGCCCGAACTTCAAACTACACCAGCCTGGCAGCCGACTTTTGACTCAATGCAATCAACTTGGGAGATACTTAGGGGCAACTCTGGAGACACTTCTGAGTAACTTCTGACTAACTTCGGATGTGTAATAGCACTACAACGGCGTTATACTATGCTTTAAACACCGCGCTACCATAGATATGGGCATTCTTTCTTATGTGATTATAACGCTTTTTTACAGCCGGAGCTTTAATCTCTATCCAACTACAACTGCAAAAAATATCCCGCTCCAACAGCTATCCCCATTCACCCCGGCTCGGTTTAGGTGCTTGACAAGAAACAGGTTTGCCTCCTGCCAGACACAAAATTATGAATCGCCAAACGCAAACGAATAGGGCGAATTTGGTGTCTATTACTTATCTTGGAGTTTGATTTCTTAACTATTTTTACAAACTTGGTAAAAAATTTTTCGATGCGAATACCTTCCCAGGCTTATAAGCTGGCTTTTATTGCGCTTTCTGTTGTTGCCGTCACTGGCTGCAAAAGGGAGAACGGTATTGATAATGACACAGTTATAAAGAAACCTTATAGCCTCTACTTTGGTGATAACTCTGGCGCATTGCAGCATACGAACACAGGTGATACCTCAAGACTGATCTTCGCGTCTGACGGGTTCCCTATCAGGGCACTGGAAACCTCTGGTGAAAACATAGTTTTTGTAAAGCGGAACGTTCACCTCAGTCAGGATAACGGAAAGAATTTTAATCCTACAGATAGCTCCGTAAACGCATTCTACCTGTCGCTGGATGCCCAGCTAGGGAAACCCTATACACCCTGGCCCTCCATTATCCTCGACGTACCGGAACACGGCAAGCTATATCTTTCAAGTGTCAAGGGAAAGGGTATCATCTTCAGTGAAGATCATGGTGTCACCTGGAAGGTTGATGATAACTGGGACCAGTTCCTGAATCCAAGCTTTCACACCTCCATCGCGCGTCTGTCAAATGGCAAGGTTTTCATCCACAACTACAGCTCTGATTCGCTTTATGTCCGCGATAACGGAGGCGACAGCTGGAGCTATGTACACATAAACACCATGCTTCCAAAAGGTTCATGGTTTCTGTCTTCTTTCAACAACGCGCTTGTCGCTACTGACATCACCGGCGCAAATGGTGTCTGGTTCAGCGTCAATGAGGGGAAAGACTGGTCACAATATTCCGGCCTGCCTACAGGAATTCTGTATTCAACAGCAGCACCATTCAATTCGACTTTACTCGTCGGCACCGATGGCAAAGGAATTTACAGGCTTCAGGGCTCACAGTTCGTGCCTTCAAACAATGGACTTGACGACAACACAACTGTCTATTCAATAGCAGCCAAAGAACAAATCTTCAAAAACGAAATCAGCAGGAAATTTATTTATCTCGCTACCAGTACCGGGGTCTACAGGAGCGAGGACAATGGCCACAACTGGTCTAAATCCTTCGAAGGTCATTTTGTTCAGCTGAACAACTAAAAGACTACTCCGTATCAGGATCTATAAAATCATTCAGGTCGCGCCGCTGCTTTTTAGACGGCCGGCCTGTTTTGCTTTGACGCTTGCCCGTATAAAAACTTGTTCCCAGCCTCTGGTTCATCTGCTTGTCTTCTTCAGATGTAAGATCCGCATAATGCTTAATGGCTTCCTCATAGCCCACCCTGTTGTGTAGCAGCCCGGTGACTTCTATTGTCCACTTCCTTGCAGGGGTTTTTATGTCATACCTGTCGCCGAGGCCCACAATACGCGAAGGTTTCACTGCCGCTCCGTTTAGCTTCACTTTTCCTTCATCTATCGCTGCCGTAGCCTGGGTCCGGGTCTTAAATATTCTGATTGCCCAGAGGTATTTATCCAGTCTTAGTTTTTCGTTGCTCATGCTCAGAAATAAAATTAGCGATTCATAACAAACAATAATTTACGGCAGTGGATTCGCTTTGTTATTTTTACGGGCGAAGATCACACATGCACAACCTAATTATATTTGCATCTGGAAAAGGCTCCAATGCTGCGGCAATTATTGAGTATTTTAAGAAAACCGGGCAGGCTGTAGTTTCTCTTATCATCAGCAACAAACCGCAGGCTGGCGTATTAGAAATTGCTGCAGCAGAAGGAATACCCACAATGGTTATCGATCGCGCTGGATTCAATAGCCCTGACTTCCCGGAAAAGCTAAAAGAATACAATCCCTCATTGCTGGTGCTTGCCGGCTTTTTGTGGAAGGTGCCTGATTCTGTCATCAATGCCTTCCGGAACCAGATCATCAACATTCACCCCGCCCTCCTTCCCGGGTATGGAGGCAAAGGCATGTATGGCCAACACGTACATGAAGCCGTACTCGCAGCCAGAGAGAAAACCAGCGGCATTACTATTCATCTGGTTGACGAGGTTTATGACAATGGGGATGTAATCCTCCAGGCTCATTGCCCCGTCAAATTCGATGATACGGCAGACAGCCTCGCTGAGAGAATTCATGAACTCGAACACTATTTTTTCCCTAGAACAATAGAATTTCTGTTGAACCAAAAAGGAACTGACACAATATAAAAAGCCGGTCCTGCGTTTATAACTTATATTTGGTATTGCCGTTATGAGAAAAATATTACTTCCAGCCCTATTAGTTGGTTGTGCTGTCACCACTGTTTTAGGGCAAAACATGCCCATCGGGCAATGGCGGGCTCATATGCCGTACAATGAAGCAGTTGCCGCTGCAACTGACGGAGTGACACTTTACGCTGCCTCTAGGTACAGCTTTTTCACTTACAACACCGCGCAGGACGAGATCAGTACCTACAGTAAAGTAGAGGGCATGTCCGATGTGGGTATTTCACTCGTCGGGTACGACGCACACAGCGGTTCGTCCATCATCGTCTATCGTAACGCAAATATTGACCTTTTCAGGGATGAGACCTTTTTCAATATTCCCGATCTAAAGCTCAAAACAATTGCAGGCGCCAAGAACGTAAACCATATCCACGTAGAAGCTGATGCCGCTTACCTCAGTACGAGCTTTGGAGTGGTGGTGCTGAACCTGGACAAAAAGGAAACAAAAGAGACTTATACGTTCATGCAGAATGACCAGACTATTGAAGTCTTTTCATTTACCTCTGCAGGAGATCATTTTTACGCCGCCACAGCCGACGGACTTTACCGTGCAAAGAAAAGCAGTATCAATCTGCAGGACTTCGCCGCCTGGCAAAAGGTTGATGCCCGGACTTCTTTAAGGAAGCTCCTTGCCTTCAATAATCAGCTGGTGGCAGGCAGTACCGATTCCGTGTTTGCACTTTCAGCTGACAGTCTCCGGTTTGTGCTGTCAACCAATCGCATCATCCGGAACATCGATGCCACAGAACAGGAACTGTGGATTTCTGAAGAAAACCCTGTTGCGCTGCCAGGCATGGTACGCAAGTTGGATTCAGACCTTTCCCTCACGGATTCGGTAGTCGTATGGGGAAAACCTGTGGGCGTGCTGACACTGGCAGACGGTGCAATTTGGATCATTGATGAACAGAATGGCATGGGGAAAAAGAATGGCAATGACGTGACCTACCTGAAACCAGGAGGCCCCGCAAGCGCGTCTGCTTTCGACATAATGCCCTACAACGGCGAGGTCTGGGTGGCACACGGAAGCTATTCCGATGCATTCAACTATCAAAAAAACCCCGCAGGAATTTCACGGTATCAGAATGGTGAATGGAAGATTTACAACGGCACTACAGAACCTAAACTTCAGGATGCAACTGATTTTGTAGTCCTTGCCAGGGATCCTGCAGACGGAACAGTCTATGCCGGGGCCTTTCGCAGCGGTATATTTATAGTCAAGCCTGACGGAACCACACAATTGCTCAAAGACAACACCGGCTTTTTGGAACCAGCAATTCCTGATCCTTCTGCATACTTTATCGGCGGCCTGGCATTCGACCAGAACAATGTACTGTGGGTAGTGCAGGGTGGCGCTCTCCATGAGCTCGTAGCCAAAACTCCCGAGGGAAACTGGATTCCAATGCGGGGTGCTGCTTCCGGAATCATTTCTGCGGCCATCATTGTGGATGATTACAACCAAAAATGGTATCTGACTCCCTATTCAGGGGGAGGTGTTGCCGTGTATGATGACAAAGGAACTCCGGATAACATATCCGATGATGCCTACATCAGGGTATCAACCTCTGAAGTAGACAACACCGCCTATAGCATTGCGAAAGACCGTACAGGTTCCATTTGGGTGGGTACCGCAAAAGGCATAGGCATTTTTCATTGTCCGGGCGAAATCCTCGAAGGCACCTGCAAAATTGATCGTCCCATTGTTCAATACGACCAGTTTGCAGGTTACCTGTTTCAGAACGAAAAAGTGAATACGATAGCAGTGGATGGGGCTAACAGGAAATGGATTGGCACCAACAACGGTGTTTGGTTAATCAGTCCTGATGGTGATAAAATCATTCACAGGTTTACAAGTGAGAACAGCCCGCTACCTTCGAATATTGTCCAAAAGATCTCTGTCGACCCCATCACAGGAGATGTGTACATGGGTAGCTCAGATGGCCTGGTTTCCTTCAGAGGCACTGCTACCGAAGGGGGCGAGACCAACCAAACCGTCATTACCTTTCCTAATCCCATCCCTTCAGGTTATTCCGGAACAATTGCAATTCGTGGTGTATCAGAGAATGCAGACGTCAGAATTACCGATATATCTGGTCAACTGGTGTATCGTACCAGGGCTTTGGGTGGACAGGCAGTTTGGAACGGGCTTGACTATACCGGACGCCGGCCACAGTCTGGAGTTTACCTGATCTTCGTTACAAACAGGGATGGCTCTCAAACTCACGCAGGCAAAATGGTTTTCATGGAGTAACTGATGCTGCAGCACACACGAGGAATAGTCCTTAGGTCCGTGAAGTATGGAGAGTCCAGCCTCATTACCGCCATCTTCACCGAGCATTTTGGAGTACAGTCCTACCTTGTACAGGGAGTCAGAAGCTCCAAATCACGGAACAATAAAGCGGCTCTTTTGCAACCGGCAAGTTTACTGGAACTAGTCGCCTACCAGAAAGAACAAAAAAATCTTCAACGGCTGAAAGAGTTCCAGACCGCCCATATCTATGCCTCCATGCAGGAAGAGGTGGTCAGAAACAGCGTTGCTCTCTTTTCGGTGGAGCTGTTATTGAGACTACTCCCCGAGCATGCCCCACAACCTGAACTTTTTAATGCCTGCTTCGAATACTTTATCCAGGTCGACAGAATGCCCATTGACCAATTGGGCAACCTTCCTCTCTGGTTTGTGATCTATTGCAGTGATGCTCTGGGCTACGAACTTAAAGGCAACCATTCCACTGAAACTCCTCACCTGCATTTGCAGGAAGGCGGATATTCCGACCACCCTCCAATCAGCAGACCTTTCGTGAGCGAAGAAGATGGAAAGGCACTTTCTGATCTCCTAAAGGTGGATGATCTGAACGAAGTGTGGAAAGTATCCATGCATGCCAGCATGAGGTATCGCTTGCTTGACTGGTACCTGGAGTTTCTTCATCAGCACAGTCAGCACCTGGGTACAATAAAATCGCTTCCTGTACTAAGGGCAATTCTCCATTAGGGTTTCTTTCCTATTCCGACACGCGCAAGTAGCTTCCCTATGTAGGAACGGAAGAAACGGAACTGTCCCAGTGGTATGCTGATGAGCAAAACGCAAAACGGCCAAAGAAGTGTAACCAAAAGAATGTAAAGTACATACCAGAGTGCATTCTTCTCTAGTGGTGTCTGGCTAAGCAAAAAACGACCCGCATACCCACAAAGACTGCCACCCATGGCAAAGGTGCATAGCACCAGAATAAGCTGAACGTTGTTTACCTTCCATTTATTTTTGAGTCTTTCGAACATGGAGCGGGAATAAAAATTGTAATTCTTGACGGTGTGCAAATCTACTGTATTATAGTATGGCTATGAAAAGAGTAAAAAACTCAACACCAATACGATATATTGGCTATTTGTTGCTGTTGCTGACCATCCCCATAGCAGCAGGCGGGCAGGCAAAAGATTATCCTAAAGACTATTTCCGGAATCCTCTGGACATTCCTATAGTATTGGCTGGCAATTTTGGAGAATGCAGACCCAATCATTTTCACAGTGGTCTGGACATCAAAACCAATAGCAAGGAAAACTACAAAGTCTATGCAGCAGCTGAAGGTTATGTATCCAGGATTCGGATGGATAAGGGCGGGTTCGGGCATGCGCTCTATGTTACCCACCCAAATGGATTCACTACAGTCTATGCACACTTGAATGATTTTGCTCCAGCCATCCAGCGCTACCTGAAGCAAAAACAATATGAACTGAAAAGCTGGTCTGTGGATCTCCGTCCTGACTCGAATGCTCTACCTGTAAAAAAAGGACAGCAAATTGCCTGGAGCGGAAACACAGGTGGCTCTGCAGGACCCCATCTGCATTTTGAGATCCGCGACACAGAAACAGAGCACCCTGTAAATCCTCAGCTTTTTGGATTTGAAATCAGTGATACCCGGTCACCTGTCCCTTTGCAGCTTTCCCTTTATGATCTCAACCAAAGTATCTACGAACAGCAACCGAAGGTCCTTAGTTATTCCGGGTCCGGGAACTCCTATACCGCACCAGCCACAGAGGTAAGCACATACAAGCTTGGCATTGGTGTACATGTTAATGACTTTATGAACGGCAGTACCAACACCCTGAATTTCTATACCGCACGTTGGTTCAAAGACGATAGCCTGCAGGGCATGATTCGCCTGGAGGATATCAGTTATGACCTGACAAGATATCTGCATGCCTATGTAGACTACAAACTTAGAAAGCAAACCAACAACTGGTTTCAGTTACTGTTCATGCTCCCCGGGAATAAACTGGATGTAGTCTATCCACAATTGAATGAAACCAAAGGCGTGATTACTCTCGAAGAGGGGAAAACCCACAGGATACGAATTGAACTTTCAGACGCCCCAGGCAATAAGACAACGATCGCATTCGAAGTAAAGGGTGGCACCGGCAAGAAATCCTCAAGCTGCGACAATCTGTTTCAACCTGGCAAGTTCCATACAGTGGAACATCCAAACCTTAGATTCACCCTCAGTGACCAGGACCTGTATGATGCCATCTGCTTTAGCTTCGATAGTGTCACAGATGTAAAGAGTCTGTCCAACCGGTACAAAATTCACCAGCCTACGGTACCAGTGCACGGCTATTTCGATCTTCATCTAAAGCCAAATAAGCTGGTGCCCTTCAACCTGAGAGATAAGGTTGTCCTCATGTTCACAGAAGGTAAAGCCGAATCAGGTAAGGCTGCAAGCTTTGACAATGGCTGGTACAAAGCATCCGTACGAAACTTTGGAACTTACTGGCTCGTGACGGATACCATTGCTCCCACCATTACACCGCAACAACCGCAGGGCGCAGACCTCACCAAAGCAAAAACGATTACTTTCACTGTAAAGGAAAACCTGACTTCAGTGGCATCATTCAACGCAGAGCTTTTACTTAATGGTGGAGAAAACCAGGTACAGTGGCTGGCCTTCGAACCGAGAGGTGATCGCTTCTTTTATACCTTTGATGAGCATTGCCCGCCCGGTGATCACCGGCTGCAGGTTACAGTTGCTGACGAAAACGGCAACAAGTACTCACTCATCTATCGTTTTAGACGCTAACAATGGCACTCAGGAAAGGATCAAAAGCACCGGATTTCTCCGTCACCAATCAGGATGGTGAACTGGTATCATTAAAGGATTATCGGGGTAAAAAGCTTGCGCTTTTCTTCTACCCAAAGGATAACACGCCCACCTGCACTACACAGGCCTGCAATCTTAGAGATAATATCGGGCTGCTTAAGAAAAAGGGAATTGAAGTCATCGGCGTCAGCGCGGACAGTGAAAAGAAGCACAAGAATTTCGAAAAGAAGTTCTCACTGCCGTTTCCTCTACTGGCAGACACAGACCAGAAACTGGTAAATGCCTACGGAGTATGGGGAGAAAAAACCATGTTTGGCAGAAACTATATGGGTATTCGCAGAACTACCTTCCTCATCAATGAGCAGGGAAAGATCGCCCACATCATCGACAAAGTGAATGCATCAGATCATGCAAAACAGATACTGGATCTTTGGAAACTCTGATCAGAAATCAAACCTGACACTACCAAAGATGCCAAAGTATTTGTCATTAGACTCTCCCGGCAAAAGCTCCGGTGAAAGCCTCCACACAAAGTTGATCATGAATACCTGTAGGATATTACCAATACCGGTACTCACTTCGATATAGGGCACTGTGTTCAGCGTCCTGAACGTGTAGCCTTTATCCAGGTTGAGCAACCGGTTCGCTTCGCTCATATTCCCATAAAGCACCTTCCCACCCCAGAACTGCCTGAGCTTAGCCTTTTTCAGCAAAGGAATATAGTTAAAGATTCCTTCACCAATTGAATGTTCAAAGTTGATTCCTGCGTATTCATCACTGATAAACTCAAAACGGTTCATCATGTTGAATGCATGTTTATTGTAGTAGTAAAACTCATTGCCCGGATGCACTTCCAGCAATGTATAGGGCAAGGTGCCAAAGTACTTGCCGGCAAATACGTTGTAGTAAATCTCACCAAGCGGTGGTATATCAAGATTGTCAGACACACTCATGGTCACCTTGTGATATTCATAACCGCTCCTGAGCACGCCCTTCAGCCCCATACCATATCTCATCTCCAGGATGGGATATTTGCTTTTGATGCTGATCCTTTTGTACGGACCTTCAACATACTTTTCTTTATAGGCAAATCGAAGTCTCAGATTCACTTCAGTGTTCACTACATGGTCAGTTGATTTTCCTGCATCATCAGTGAAGATGGTTTTGTCCGGCAGTGGTTCAAATGGATTGATATCCTTGTGGATTAGGCTCAGCATATGACTGAATCCGCTGAAGTACTCCTTATAAAACTCCAGTCGGGTATCTTCAGTGAAGAGCAGCTTCCAGGGGATGCCACCTTTTCTGAAGTAATTGGCAAACAGGTTGTCATTCTTTACCTCGTCATAGTAGCTCGTACTCCGGTCCAGATCACGCGTATGGGTAGCATTCAGGTACATTCTTGGATGTCGCTTCAGAATCCAGAATACTTCGCCATTATACTTCAGATCCTCATCTTTGGTTCCGTATGCTACGTACCCCTGCAATTTAATGTCCTTAAACAATTTTGGTGTAGTACCCAATGAAAGTCTGAAACGGTTGCCCTCAAATGGATTGCTGCTATACACATTCCATACGGGACCTACCTCAATCTTGCCAAGCTCCACTTTCCCCGTTGCCAGAAACTTGATCATACTTTTATATCGCGTAAACAGCGGCATACTTTGAAGGGTATCGATCATTTGATAAATAGCCTTCTCATTGTTGGATAGTGAGTCGTGCCGTGCAGTAGCCCAAAATTCATCACTCGTCTCCCGGGCGGTATCTGCGATGATCACATCCTGTTTAATCTTTGGGTCATTTAATACATGGGTCACCGAAGGATCGTTGACTACTATGTCCTTATAAGAAGTCGTCTTTCTTCCTATAAAACCAGGCAGGTTAATCTTATAAGGCATTGAGAAATTCGCTACAAACTTATCTTTCACCGGAAACCAAAGCGTATCGTTTATAGGTGCGAATTCCTGGTAAAGACTCACACGTGTAACCCAGTTGATGTTGGCATCTTTGGGTACCTCCAAAGACATTCGTTGTATTGCGAACAAAGAATCCACTACCCAAAAGTCACCATAGAATGTGTTTTCTCCTGCGCGCCGGGGCTGGAACTGCACCAGTATGATATTATGCCCGTAGGCCTGCTGTGTATCCTTGATCTTGTAATTATAATAGAACAAACCCTGGTTGCCGATCGGACTTGCAAACTCCTTTCCAAGCACCGGGATAAAGTTGTCGTAGACATTGATGTTCTGGTACATGGTACCCATAAAGCCGGTGACACTCTCATTTTTAAAGCCCTTGATCTGGCTGGCTTTGATAAATTCCCTCGTTTTCTTCGGCTCTCTTTGAAAATAGTAGTCGGCCAAGGTCTCAGTCAGGTAGAGCGGAAGAAAAGGTGTTTCTTCAGAAGTAGTGTCAAGGTTGTCGTAAATGAAGCTGAACTGCTTCATATAGGGGATGGGTAGCTTCTCGAACTGTTCCCTTGTAAGGCGCTCAAGATCTATTTCCAGCTTGTTGTAGCTCTCGTATTTATAGTTGCTGGTCCGGTCAGGATTATTAACCGGCTTCCTCGCGATGATGTTATTCAAGAGTACTACTACAGGATCTTCATATTTAAAGACAAACTCCTCAAGCGTGTTGTCCGCCCGCTCTAATTCGATAATAAAGTTTTGCTGCGCAAGGTCGGCATTCAAACGTCTCTTCCCGTCTTCATAGCCGATTGCCTGTACATGTATGGTGTCAGAAGGTAGTTTTTGAACCCTCAATTCAAAATGGCCGTCTACGTCCGCAGCAGTGCCATCAGACGTGCCGGGAAAGAAAACTGTCGCGAACGGAATGCCTTCACCTGTACCCTTGTCCCTCACAGTTCCTCGGATCTTGTAGGAAACAGGAAGTGCTGTGCGCTTTTTCAGCTTCGCAGAATCTGCAGGTGAAAACTCTATGACGAACCTCCCGCTGCTGTCCGACGTACTATCTGTGTTGGCAATGATAGGGGGCAGCACCCTGTAGGAATCGGCTACTGAAACCAGGCTGTCTATCAGCCGGGCAAGGGAGTCAGGCAGGGGCTCAAATACCGGAGGCTGCACTTGCGCAAATGCAGGCTTGGCTGCCAGGGCAAACCAACTTCCAATTAAAATAAAAAATAGGATCTTCCGAAACGACATAGGTTTTTCAAACACACCCGGGGGCAGGTAAATGTTATAAAATATTTGTTAGTAGCCTGTTTGTAAAGATATTCATTGCATACATACCATAGCAAACAGCAGACCAAAATACCTCTGACAATCAATACCCTCAATAGATTATCTGGAAACACAGCTATATTTACAGCAGTTATGGACTTGCAGAGATTCAGGCGTTCCGCCGCCCGTAAAAAAGGACAGCTCGCGGCTTTTCTTAAAAAGCTGGATGATATAGTTCCCGAAGACCTGCCTAAGCTGGTCAAGGAAACTGATCACACCGTTTGGCAGGATGTAGACTGTATGGAATGTGCCAACTGCTGCAAAACCATGACGCCTACTTTTCGCAAATCAGATATTGTCCGGATAGCAGCACATCTGCAAATGTCACCAAAGGCTTTTGCCGACAAATGGCTCTTCAAAGAAGAGGACACAGGCGACTGGGTAAATAAAATCCAGCCCTGCCAGTTTCTCGTCGACAATAAGTGCTCCATCTATGAGGTGCGCCCAAAAGACTGTGCAGAGTTCCCGCATCATAACAAAAAGCCTTTCGATGCCTACAACGACACCTTCACCAACAATGTCGACAAATGTCCTGCCACCTTCCTGCTGGTAGAGCGGCTGCGTAAAAGAGTCGAAGCAGACTATGAATGGTAAAGGCCGGCCCGGGGCCAGCCTTCTGGAAACACAGCCTGATCTTCTCTACTTTCTGATAAACTTAACCATGGTCTGTTGCTGTGCATCCTTCAACCGCAAAAGGTATGTCCCTGCAGGCAGTCCGCTAATGTCCACGGCGTTCGTCCCCTGTGTCAGTGTGCCAGAAAGCCCGGTAACCGAACCATTGATGGCCATTACATGATAGCTTACACTTCGTTGTTCGCTGAAGTCAATATGCAGCAGGTTTTCACAAAGCGTAGGATATACCTTAAGGTCCTTTAGCTCAAGCTTGCCCCCTATGGAATTTGTTCCCGTCTTCGGAGTAAAGCGATAGACGATGTGAGCAACCGGGAAGCTGTCAAGTGCAGTGGCAAAGGGATTCGTCAATGAGAAGCTGTCGATGGTGGGGCCTGCAGGGTCTCCGGAAAGCAGATAGACTTTGTCAAGGCTTGCGTTCATAAAATTGAGGTCCTTCACATAGCCCACAACCGGCTGTCCGCCCATCATATCAAAATACTCCTCCGGGTGGTTAATCTCAGACTTTCCATACCGTAGTTCAACAATGTTGCTGCCCTCGTAGAGCCAGATTTGCATATTGGCCGAATCGTCGAGTGTATTGTACTCACTCAGCTCGTTGGCAAAGCCTGCGTTGCTGATTTCCGCTTTGAAGATCCGGTTACCGGGTGTACCTGTTATCTCATACCGCACTGGTGAAAGAGATTGATTGCCCACGGCGCCGCGATCTATAAGCGCAGCTTCGGTGAGCAGGAATCCGGAGATGGTGCCGATCGTATCCGTTGCCACGAAGTTTCCGTTCATAAGATTAAAGCGGTCGATGGTCTGGGTACCTAGCTTAAAATTGAAACCCAGGGGAATGCTGTACATAGTATCCTTCCAAATAGAGGTACCATTGAGACTGGTGCCATTAACCAATGGTTCATAGGGCAGGGAGGTTACATAGAGGTTGTAAGGTAACTGACAAAAACCCGTAAGCGTCGAAAGCGCGGCGGTGATGGTAAAAATGATTCGTTTCATAAACTGTTAGTATTTGTGTTTGCTGAATAAACGCAGCCTGGTCATCCTACCCCTACATCATGGAGAAAAATATTTTGTCCGGCAGGCTTACTGATTCAGTAATTTTACAATCATGAACACGGCAGCGGTATTGAAAGAACTCCTCAGCAAAAGAATTGTAATTATCGACGGGGCGATGGGTACTATGATCCAGCGGTACAAACTGCAGGAACAGGACTATCGCGGGAGTCGCTTCAGCGATTATCATCTTGATCTGAAGGGGAACAATGATTTGCTGTGCCTGACACAGCCCCAGATCGTCAGGGAAATTCATCAGCAGTACCTGGATGCCGGTGCCGACATTCTTGAGACTAACACTTTCAATGCCCAGGCGATTTCGCTTGAAGACTACCAGATGCAGGACCTGGCATATGAGATCAACCTGGCTGCTGCCCGCCTTGCGAGGGAGGCTGCCGACGGATATATGAGCGCCCACCCTGGGGAAAGGAAGTTTGTAGCTGGAGCTATCGGACCGATGAACAAAACGCTTTCACTATCTCCCGATGTAAACCAGCCAGGCTACAGAGCTGTAACATTCGACCAGGTAGCTACTGCTTATTATGAACAAATCCGCGGCCTGGTAGACGGCGGTGCAGATATTCTCATCGTCGAAACCATTTTTGACACACTCAATGCTAAAGCTGCAAACTTTGCTATCAGAAAGTTCCTGCGTGAGCATAATCTGGAGCTGCCGGTAATGATTTCAGGCACTATCACAGATGCCTCCGGTCGGACCCTTAGCGGACAGACCCTGGAGGCTTTCTATATTTCAGTAATGCATGCAGAGCCGTTGAGTATCGGTCTGAATTGTGCATTGGGTGCCGATCAGATGCGTCCACATATTGAAGAACTTTCGCAGATTGCCTCCTGCTATGTGAGTTGTTATCCCAATGCGGGACTGCCGAATGCGATGGGAGAGTATGACGAATCGCCTGAGTCTATGGCAGCCAAGGTGGGTGAGTTTGCCCGGGAGGGCTGGGTGAACCTGGTTGGTGGGTGTTGTGGTACAACGCCGGATCATATCAGGGCTATAGCAGCAGAAATGAAGAAGTATGCACCCCGAATCCTTCCCGAGGTAGTATTGTCCTAAGGACTGCGTTCACCTGCAACTTTTAACTGTTCAAATCAGTTTCCTCTGAATTCCGGTTTCCTTTTTTCCAGGAAAGCCTGCACGCCTTCTTTGAAGTCGAAGGTGGAGCCTGCTTCTACCTGTACCGCTTTTTCTCTTTCCAGTTGTTGTTGAAGCGAGTTGTTGAAGCTCTCGTTGAGTAGGCGTTTCGTAAGGCCGAGACCTTTTGTAGGCATTTGTGCAAGCTGCGTCGTGAACCTCCGGGCCGCGCTTTCAAACTCCGCATCGGGGAAGTACTTATAGATCATCCCCATCTGAACCGCATCTGCAGCAGAAACCTTTTCACCGGTCATCATCAGTGCCGCGGCACGCTGCAGGCCGATAAGTCGGGGTAGCATATATGTGCCACCGCTGTCTGGTATGAGGCCAATTTTGCTAAAAGCTTGTATGAAGCTAGCAGATTCTGCGGCTAGCACGATATCACAGGCCAGGGCAATGTTAGCGCCAGCACCAGCGGCTACGCCGTTTACACCAGCGACGATTGGCTTTTCAATGGCGCGGAGGCGGTTGATGATGGGATTATAATGTTCTTCGACTATTCGTTCCATTTCCGGTCCCTGGGGATCAGTAGCCTCTGCAAGATCCTGTCCCGCACAAAAACCTTTACCAGCACCGGTAAGGTAGATACAGCGAACATCTTCGTCCTTTTCCGCCTGGTCAAGATAATCTTGTAACGCCAAAGCCATTGCCCGGTTGAAGCTATTGTACTTGTCGGGGCGGTTGAGTGTGAGTATTGCTACACCATCGGCTTTAGAGAATAGAACTGTCGTCATGGTTACAAAGATAAGGGG
>JAFAAT010000328.1 GCA_023426425.1 Bacteroidota bacterium
GAATATCCCCAGAAAACCTGCAGCGATTGCCAATAGAGGTCGCAAACTCCCGGCAAAGCAACAGATAGCAGCAACGAGTGCTATGGACCACCAGGGGAAGAAGTAATCCGCAATTGCGGAGCATGCAGCAATAATGAGCGTGGTAAGAATCAGTCGTTTCATATCTCCTTCTGAATGGTCCAGGTGTATTTAATCACATCCTGCGGCTGTGTATTTGCTTTCGGCAACAGGTAAAGCCTGAAATAATTACCCTTGGCCCAGGTGTTCACGAAATTATCGTAGTACTTGCTACCGGGGTTTCCAGATTGTCCACCAGGGTACACTCCATATGCAATGATGGAATCTCTGCCCATCTCCACCATCATCCGCCAGGATGGTCCATGAGTGGCTTTCATAGCATTGATGGTGTGTCCCCAACCGCCATTCTTTATTAACCCTGAACTAAAAGCAGGTAGTCTCGCTAGGTGCATCAACTTCGTGTTCCTTACCTGTGCCCAGGTTGGTTTCGCGTTTCCTGCAGCCAGCTTTCTCAGGCTGTCCAGAGCTTCCACATAACTCCTCTGCACGAGGTCTTTTAGATCCTCCGGTCTTTCGGTCCTTTTATCATCAACAAAGCTAGCCAGCCCGTTTAGCAGGACGAGCTGCATCGTCCGTTCTTCTGAAGGATACAGCGGCATGGGAATCTTTGCCAGCTCATCGTCCCATATATTGTGATAGAGCCTGTGCCAGGTAACCTGGAACAAAGCAGGTTCGTACCTGTCTGCGTCAAGCCTGCCATTCCAGTTGCTAAGGCGTTGCCGGGCCTCAGTCTCCGGCATATTCGCAACCAGTATAGGAAGCAATTGTTCGGCAAGAATAGAGCGCACATCATTCTGCATATGAGGCATTGACAGCACATAGGATCCATCCCCCTCCCGCAGTGTGACCTTCAGATTTCTTTCCGGCAATCTCCTGAAGTAGTTGTTGATGGACCATGCCCTGAACTGGCTAAAATACCCGTTGTACCAGTAAGGGTAGGTACTGTCCGTGGTAATCTGGTTTGCTGAAGAGAGAAAACCCTGCTCGGGGTTCAGTGCCTGCGGGTTTTCTGTCATAGGGATATTTGCACCCCACAGCGTTGCAGATGTATTGCCTTTCATCACAAACCTACCCTGGTCTTTCCATTTATTGATAAACTGTCCCTGTCCCCACATGGCTATATTTCCCGACCTGTCTGCATAGACGATATTCTGTGCAGGACATTCAAAATGCGTGATAGCTTCGGTGAATGCAATATAGTCCTGCGCGCGGTTGAGCAGGTACAGCGACAAAAGTTCATTAGTTTCCCTGTGTGCCATCCATGTGAGTGCAAGCTTCTTGTTCATACCGGGGAAAGTCGGAAAACGCTCGTCATACATCACCGGGCCATGGATGGTGTAATCTATTGTGTCGAAATAGGATGCCTTGCCCCTGATACCAATCTCCTCCACCCTTTTTGAAAACTGAAGAGGCTTGCCATCCAGCAAATAAAAATCCTGGTCTACTGCTTCAATTTCATAAAAGTCTTTTACGTCCCTGTAGTTGTTGGTCATACCCCAGGAGATGCTGTCGTTGAAACCAATGACAATTCCCGGGGCGCCTGGTATTGAAACTCCATATACGTTTAGATCCGGAGCCTGTAGTTGCATCTCAAACCAGAGGGCAGGCATGCTTAGTCTGAGGTGGGGATCATTGCAAAGAATGGGAGCACCACTTTTGGTATGCGCTCCACTGACTGCCCAGCTGTTACTGCCAGCTCCGCCAGGTCCTTCAGAGGCCTCCTGTTTTACGGCTGTAGGAACGTTCCCGAAATGCGCCCACAGTGTATCTGCCTCAGGAACGTGGATATTAGGCATAGACCCGCTTTCGAAGTGTGTGCCTGGAGGAATTACTGGTGTCTCTCCTGGCAGCCGCTCAGGGTATAACAATGCGAACTGCTCCGGAGATAGCAGATCGCGCAGCATGGTAAGCTCTATATCTTCTGTATATCCGGTGAGGTCGTCCGCCATAAACTTGAGCAACAAAGCCGTGCGCAGGTTTGTCCATTCACCCGGACGATACCCCATAAGCTTATATTCAATAGGCAGCTTCCGTTCATCCATTTGTGCGATATAATCATTTACACCGGCAGTGTAGGCATCCAGTGTCTCTTTAGTCCGGGGATCAGATTCCATTGCCTTGAGCGAATTCTCTGCGGCATATATCATTCCCTTGCGCCTCTGTGTCCGGTCATAGGTGAGTATTGCATTTACCTGCTTCCCGGTTTTGGCATCCGTTTGCATTTTCTCGCCAACCACCTCTCCCAGTCTGCCCGCTGCTGCCATCGTCTGGAAATCCATCTGCCACAGCCTGAAATAAGCATGAACATATCCCTGAACATAATAGAGGTCGTGATTGCTGCTTGCACTAATGTGAGGCACCATTCGGGCTTCCATCCAAACTTTTGCCGGAGCCTTGAGTCCAGGGAGCGCAAATTGTCTGTCCGACTCTTCATCTGCTTCAGCCACCGCAGCCCAGCCGTCGAGGGGATCCAGCACCCTGCCCAATGCGGGAAGCGGGCCCACGGGGTTGTCAAGAAGAACTACAAGAAGGATGGTTAATACTGTTACAATAATAGCTCCGAACAGCCGCATGAACTTCATTCTTTAGGTCTAAGATAATTGATGCAAGGGACTTTTGCCCTGGTACTCTTTTTGACCGAGCGCACTCTTATCTTACCTTTATACTTTTCAAAACCTATTAATCCGTGTCTACCAACGATCCAAACACACTCTTTGAGCTTGCCACCTCGTTCGTGATGCACACGAACCGGCATATTTTTCTTACAGGGCGCGCAGGCACAGGAAAAACAACTTTCCTGCGGCACATCAAGGAGCACACAAACAAAAACACTATTATTCTTGCTCCCACAGGTGTAGCCGCTATCAATGCCGGAGGCGTGACCATGCACTCCTTTTTTCAGCTTCCTATAGGCGCCTTCAGGCCAGTAAGACAGAGGGGCTTTAGTCTTTCACCTGCTGATGGCACTGACCTGGAAACACTTCTCAGAAACCTTCGCTTCAACAAAGAAAAGCGGAAGCTAATCGAACAGCTTGAGCTCATGATCATCGATGAGGTGTCCATGCTTCGTGCTGACATGCTGGACGCAATGGATGGTATACTCAGACACTACAGAAAGAAGTACAATGAACCATTTGGAGGCGTGCAGGTTCTATACATTGGTGACCTCTACCAGTTGCCACCAGTAGTAAAAGATGAAGAGTGGTACTGGCTCAAGGAGTTTTACAGCAGCATGTTCTTTTTTGATGCATTGGTATTGAAAGAAGCCAAGCCCTTATGTATTGAGCTGGACACTATCTACAGGCAAACTGATGAAAAGTTTATTACCGTACTGAACAACATTCGCAACAATATAGCCTCTGAGGACGACCTGCGGATGTTGAATAAATATTATGACCCATCATTTTTTCCAGACCCTGAGGAAGGGTTTATTATCCTCACCTCACACAATGCAAAAGCAGACCGTATCAATACAAGCGCGCTGCAGAAACTAAACAGTGAAACCCATTCATTTGAAGGTAAGGTAGAGGGAGACTTTAATGAAAACGCACTTCCTGCAGAGCGGACACTGACGCTGAAAGCCGGAGCACAGATCATGTTTATCCGGAATGACAAAGGTGAGAACCGGCGCTACTACAATGGTAAGATCGGTATTATCAACAGGATCAAAAAAGGTGAGATCTATGTGAAATTCCCAGGAGATGATGATGAAATGCTGGTCGAAAAAGAGACCTGGCGTAACATCCGGTATAAATACAATGAAGGGGCAGACAAAATAGAAGAAGAGGAGCTGGGATCATACAAACAATACCCCATCCGCCTGGCCTGGGCTGTGACTATTCACAAGAGCCAGGGGCTGACTTTCGAGAAAGCCATCATCGACGCGGGACATTCATTTGCACCCGGACAAGTGTATGTAGCATTGAGCCGGCTTACTTCTTTGAGCGGGCTGGTACTGGCTTCTGAGATCACACCTGCGGCCATTCAGACAGACAACAGGATCACTGCTTTTACGAGTACGGCACTGCCCCCTTCCACACTTCAGTTTGAGCTTCAGAAAGCACAGAAAGAATTTATTGCCACTTTGCTAATCAAAAGTTTCGAGTTTGATTCAATCACCGAGGCTTTCCAGGAAAACCACCAGGAGTATAAGACCAGCAAGCTGCCGCATCAAACAGAAGCCGTCACCTGGTCTAGTGACATGATCCGTGTACTGAGTAATCTTCGTGCTGTCAGCCACAAGTTCAGCAACCAGCTGCAATACTTGTTCCATACTACAGTTAATGGCAACTACGGACAAATAGCAGAAAGGGTACAGGCCGCTGAGACTTATTTTCTGAAAATACTCAACGAAGATCTTATAGACCCCTCCCAACTGCATTATGAAAAGACACTGGTAAAATCAAAGGTTGCCAAATACCTGAAAGGATTGAAGCCACTGGTAACTCTTTTGAAGCGTAAGCAAATTCAGATACAGCAGGCAGGTAAACTGGCGCAGGGTCTGGCAGAAGGCAGGAACTTAACTATGTTGCTGAGAGACTATCAATCGGGACTGAAGGAAACAGTTGCAGCAGTGGCTGCACCAGGCAGCAAAGCGCGTAAGGAGGAAAGCAGAGAGTTGTCTCTTAAGCTGCTGAAACAGGGCATGCAGATAGAAGAAATTGCAGCGGAACGCGGGCTTGTTCGCAGTACCATTGAAAGCCATCTCCTTAGCTATATAGTTTCAGGTGAGGTAAAAGTTGAGCAACTCGTTTCAAAAGAAAAAGAGGTGGTAATCAGGCAGGCGATTGCAGAACAGCCGGAAGCTCAGGCCTCCATTATCAAGACTCAGCTTGGTGAGGACTTTTCCTTTACAGAGATCAAAGCGGTAATGTACCAGCTTGACCGGGAGGCAATTATATAAACGTCTCAGGTCCAGATACATTCCAGAAGCACAAAAAGCAAAAAGGCTGTCTCACGACAGCCCTTATTGTACCTACTAAAGTCGATTTATCATGACTGCTGCTGCAGCGCTTCACGAATGCGTCCTTCAATTTCTTCCATCATTTCCGGGTTGTCAAGCAGGAACTGTTTTACAGAATCCCTACCCTGCCCGATCTTTCCATCACCATAGCTAAACCAGCTACCACTCTTACCAAGAATACCGAGGGCTACACC
>JAFAAT010000050.1 GCA_023426425.1 Bacteroidota bacterium
TCCTATTGAATAGCCTGGTATCAAAACATTTCCTTGTCAGGATCAATTCAGTTTCAGGTGTTCTGGATACTATCGGCACAGGAAGCAGCCTGGGATTTGGCAACGGTAGCGCGACTATTGATGAAGCCAATCAGCTGTACATCTACAACTATCGAAAGAACAACCATAATTTCCTCATGGCCATCAGTCTTACTACAGGCATGGTCGTCCACCATGATACCATAGCAGTAGATAGCGGCGAAGTTATCCTCCTCCCGAAATACGACAATACACGTCAAAAACTTTTAGCAATTTTCAGAGACGTGCTTGAGCCACCATTACACCTCAGCCATCCAACATCAGGTTCCCAGGCTCCAATGCTATACCCTAATCCAGCTGAAGATTACTCAGTACTCGAGTACAGTCTGCCGGCTGAGCGTACTGTTACTGTAGAACTATTAAACCTGAGCGGTAAAGTGCTACGGCGGTACATGGAGGATCAGCGACAAACAGGCGGCACACACTCCCTGCGTGTTGATCTCGATAATTTTCTTGCCCCTGGCATATATCTGGTTCGCCTCCAAGCCGACGACCATGTTTGGTCACTACGCCTTGTGAAGCAGTAATCCTTGGGGTGGAGGTGAACAAATTCCCCACAGGAAGGGGATTAGCTTCACCATTGCAAACATTTACTGGTTCGATCTAAACTACGACTGACCGGAATGGGAAGTGGAATGCTTTTTTTGATCCGGAAGCGCAGCTCGTTGCTCCAGACTTAAACCTAAAGCTATGAATCACTCCCATTTCCTGCAGATCGACGATCTGAAACTACACTATCTCGATTACAACAATGGCAAGCCACCTTTGCTACTGTTGCATTCGCTTTCAGGCAACGCGTTCATCTTTCAGGGATTGATAGCTGCCGGGCTAAATAATCACTACAGGTTATTAATTCCTGATCTGCGCGGCAGAGGTTTTAGCGACCACCCTGTAGGTGGCTATTCCCTCGAGCAGGAGGCACGCGATCTGATCGCGTTTATAGATAAACTAGGACTTGAAAGAGTTGCTCTTTGTGGGCACTCATTTGGCGGCTTATTAGCTATTTACCTGGCAGCCCACTATCCTGAGCGCGTAACAAAGCTGATCCTTTTAGATACCGCTGTTGCGCTTAATCCACTCACCCCCGTATTGATCTCCTATGCCACTGCGCGACTGCTGCAGACCTATCCTTCCTGGGAATTCTACCTATCTATAGTAAGAAAAGCTCCCTTTATGTATCGCTGGGATGCATCGATGCTACCTTTCCTGCAGGCCGATGTAAAAGAACACGAAGGGGGCTACATTTCTCCGAGGAATAACTGGATAGATATCACACAAGCTGCGCTCCATGTTTTCTCGATTACTGAAGCTGAATGGCGCAGGTATATCTCAGCTATCGAGGCTCCTACTCAGCTATTCTATGCCAGCGATCCATACGTGCACGGGCAGCACATTGTGCCGGAACATAAGGTTCGCGAAACAATTGCATTGTTGAAAAGCGGAGAGGACATCCAGGTTGAGGGTAATCACCTCACACTAATATTTGGCAACGGCGCCAGACAAATTGTCCAGGGCATCAGCGCAACCAGAATCAAAAGGCCTCGGCCACTAGTCGTTGGCTAGCGGAACATAGTCCAGAGGTAATTTCAAAAGTGAAAGCTTTGCCTTCCATATGGCAAGATGGCAATGTTGTAGAACAAGCGCATTTTTGATTTACTCACAGGAAGTGAAAACAAATTAGACCATCATTTGCCTTTCAGCTTTTCTACTAGTTCAATATAGCTTTTCATACACTCTTCGCTACTTCTGCCGCGTTGGCTGGCCCAGGCGGCGAATTTTGCCTTTCCAACCAGGTCAAACATCCCTGAAGGATCTTTTTCAGGCGCATCACCTTTCATTGCCTGTTTATGATAGCTATAAAGCTGCAATAGGGTGTTGTTGTCTGGTTTGTGGTGCAGTTTCATTAGATCCGCTTCAGCCTGTTTAAATTGTTCTTCGAGGTTCATAATGCTTTCTTGTTTGTGAAGTTAATAATCTAAAGAACGCTACAACTCCAACTTTATACAATGAGCCCGTCTGCACTGTAATTCAATCTCAGGCCTGATGTCCTTGCGGCACTTTGACAAATAAAGAGTCCCGCACAAGGCGGGACTCAATCTTCTAGCAGGAAACGCTGAGCTTATTTTTTGATCAATTTGATTGTTTCTGTATGCTGATCATCAGAATACCTGACAAAGTAAACACCAGATACAACTTCACTCAAATCAATGACAGTTACAGCTGCTGGTTCTTCAATCTTCCTCACGAGCTTGCCTGAAACATCCATCAGACTGATAGAAGCATTTGCTGCCTGAGTACCGGAAACTTTAATTGTCACCTGGTCTTCAGCAGGGTTCGGGAATGCACTTACGACAAACTGACCTTTCACCGTCGCAAACACAGTCCTGGAATAGGTGTTAACACCATTTGCATCTGTCATACGCAAACGATAGTAGTTCACTCCTGGCAGTGGCTGCTCATCCCAGTAGCTATAGCTACTTGCTTCACCTTTGCCATCTATTGTCGCAATTACTTCAAAATTGCGGCTGTCACTGCTTCGCTCAAGGGTGAAGACATCGCCTGCATCTTCGGAAGCAGTATTCCAGTCAATCCTGTTACGAAGTCCTGCATTAATTGCTGTAATAGTATTCAGCTCTATTGAAAGCGGTGTCGATGTAATAGCCACATTGTCGATCATCACGTCAACATCTTCCGGATCATTGATTACACCTTCTGATGCATAGAACCCAAACTTCACAACACCTGTGTAAGAAGTCAGCGGCACTGTAACATGAGCACTTGTGAAGCCGGAGTTAGCGGCAGTAAATATTTGCAATGCGTTACTGATATCCCAGGTCGCGCCGTTGTCGGTTGATATCACCACCGCCAGGGTATCATCGCTACCAAGTTGCAGGCCGTAGTCTTCTGCGAACTCAAGGAACGCAACGTTGAATTGTAAATAGTAATTGCCACCTGTACCGAGGTCAACGGACGGAGAAACCAGCCATTCATGTTTGCCGGTATAGTAAATATTAATTTTTGCAGCCTGGCCTTTTGCAGTACCTCCTGTGTTCAACCAATCATCATTCGTCCAGTCACTGCCAGTGGTTGTCAGTGTTCCTGAAGTACCTAGCATTCCTTCCTGCTCCTCCCAGCATGAGGGAAGATAAGTACTGAAATCCTGCATGAAATTTGGAGTGAAAAACGCAGGACAGGATGTAGTAAAGTTCACGGGAGCAGACCAGGAGCTTGTATCCCCGGGAGCGCAAATAGCACGGACATAATACCTGTGTGGGCTTCCTGGTGTGAGGCCTGTAAGCGTATAAGGATTAGAACTTACCACCATTCTTGTGCCTGTGCCGTGAGAAAAGTTGCCCTGACCGTACTCGATCTCCCAAAGTGTTGCAGAGGAAGTCCAGCTTAGATCAGCACTATTACTGGTAAGATTTGCCGCGGCCGCAGATGTTGGTTGCAGACAGGAAGGAATTACTATCTGGATATTGTCCAGCGCTGCAGGAGGCTGAGTACCACCGCTACCGTCGTTTTTCCATTCAAAAACCAGACGTGAATTTGTTCCGGCAAGCGTCGCTGGAATAGCCTGCGTTCTTAGATTGAATGATGACTGGTCCAGTAAATTACCACCCAGTTGGACACCCCCTGAGTTGGATGTGGTGATCTGTGTTCCTGGTGTAGGCACAAAACTCTGAGGCACGACCCACACCCGGAGATAGTCATAATTTGTGGACGTAGCACTACCTTCACCGTCAGCCTTCCAATCGAAACTAAGATCAATAGCTGTTGCCGTTGCGGGGAAGTTTACGTCTCTAAACACCTGTGTAACCGATGACGTCCCTAAAGTGTAGGTATTGTCAACGCCACCATTGTTTGAAATGTACAGGCTCTGAGTGCCACCATTTGCAGTTGCTGTACCAACAACCCATTTATTTGGCTGAGTACCGTTAACCATTGTCCAGTTTGTACCACCAGTTTCAAAGTCTTCATTCCATGGGAATGTAGTCACTGGATTTTGGCTGGTAGTAAACTGCACAGGACCAGCCATCATGCTCGAGTCAGTACTGCTGCATATGGAAGATACATAAGCCGAATAGTTGGTATTTGGATTTAGTCCTGTAACAGTTGCCGGATTAGCAGTTACAACCTGATAGGTTCCGGTACCTGGAGTAAAACCCTGCGGACCATACTCAATCAGCCATTGGGTAGCGGTACCATTTTCAGTCCACCCAATCTCTGCGGAGTTTTGAGTCATGTTTCCTGCAGTAAGTGCACTTGGCTGAGGACACATACCCACAGTAATCTGAACGTTGTCAACAGCCGCTGGTGGCTGAGTGCCTGTGCCACCGTCATTACGCCATTCAAATATCAAACGGGAGTTGGTCCCGGCAAAGGAAGCAGGAATCACATAGCTCTGGCTGGTAAAGGAAGTAACATCTAATAGATTGCCGCCCAATTGAACACCACCAGAATTGGCTGCAGTGACCTGAGTTCCCGGTGTCGGAGTAAATGTTTGCGGTACAATCCAAACCCTCAGGTAGTCCCAGTTACTACCTGTCATAGATCCTTCACCATCGGCTCTCCAGTCGAATGAAAGATCAATGGCCAATGCACCTGGTGTGAAGTTGATGTCTCTGTAGGCCTGAGTCACAGATGTCGTGCCGGTTGAGTAAGTGTTAGAGGTGCCACCGTCGTTGGAGACATACAAGCTCTGAGTGCCACCATTGGCCACTGCAGTGCCAACAAACCACTTATTTGCCTGGCTGCCATTTATAAAAGTCCATTCTGTTCCTCCTGTCTCAAAGTCTTCAACCCATGGGAATACAGTGACTGGAATTTGCGTAGTGTAGAATACTCCGGGAGTAAGAGTAGTGCCTGAGTCTGTTGTGGTACAATTAGCAGTAACATAGAAGCCGTACTGCGTGTTTGGACTAAGACCTGTAAGCGTGTATGGCTTTGTGCTGGTAACGATAGACGTTCCTGAACCTGGAGTAAACCCAACTGGGCCATATTCAATGCGCCATTGAGTGGCAGTTCCACTTTCTGTCCAATCTAAATCAGCGGTGGTACTGGTAATGTTGCTAGTAAGCAGATTTACCGGACCAGGACAACTTGGAATGTCCTCTATTTGAATATCGTCAAAATACAGGTACCAACCATCTAGACCTCCGGGAGGTACACGGAAGGCAATGTAGACTGTTCCAGTATACGCAGAAAGGTCTATTGTGTCCTCGTCGTAGGTAGTATTCGCAGCAACAGTCAAAGGCTTAAGGACAGTGGTAAAATCCGTAACAGAGGTTCCAGTTGTAGAGAGCAGCACTTCATAATCATTAGGCTCGTTAGCTGATCTTACACGATACCAGTAGCGAAGACGCTGGTTTGATGACAAAGTAATGGGAGGAGTAATTAACCAGTCGTCATTTGCTCCGGCATTAAAGTCAGTATACAGCGCCGTATGAGTTGTTCCTCCATGAGGATAGGATGTACTATTCAACACCCACTCATCAGTATCAGCATTTGCGTTTATGACGGTCCAGCATGTCCTTGTTGGTGAAGAAGATTCGAAGGTTTCAATCCATGGCGCTGTAATACTGGAGGACGTTACAGTAACAGGAGCAGAGAAATCAGACGCCCCCCCGTTTGTACAAGTCACGAGCGCGCGGTAGTCTGTACTACCAGTCTGTCCGGCCACAGTAAAATTGGGGTTTGTAGTAGCCGCACCCAATGAAGTCCAGGTGTTGGCACCGGCAGGAGAATGTTGCCATTCATAGGTTGTACCCACTCCCGTAGTATGACCACTCAAGGTTAGAGTGAATGATGCTGTGGGGCAACTTACAGCCGAAACTGAAGCAAGTGCAGTACCACTTGTGGGAGGTCCTGCACAAACGTCATTTGTGGCAATGCCCATGACATTCAATACACCAGCACTGTTGGTTTTAGTAAAGGTTACACTAACGATCTGTTTCGTATAGTTTAGGGGATCAATAGCAAGCATCCGCTGATACAATCGTGGATTGTCGGAGTTACCTTCGAGGTTGTTATTAGTTCTGTTCACCCGGCCAATACCTTGTATGGCGAACCCAGACCCTCCATACCAATCAGGAAAATTGACTGATGTGAATGTCTGTGTGCTATTATCAGAAAAGGTCACAACGATATCTACGTCGGTAGCAGCAGTGCCGGACGTTCCTAATATGTACACCTCCCCAGCTGATTGAGGCGTAGTGAATGTGAGGGTACCAGTACCATTCTGAGTAGCTATTCGGAGTGCATTATCTGCAGCATAGCTTGCTAATTGAAAAACTAGTCCGCCAGTTGCTACACTGTTCACCGTTCCTGTAGCCGGCAAAGCATAGGTTGGTAGCGGACTGGTGGCAGTGGCCTGGAAATCCGGTGCAACAAAATTGTAATTGACACCATCTACGTCAGTAGTGGTTGAACTTGAGGCAGCGCCGACGCCGTTTGCTACTATGTCCGCATTGAAGCCAGTCACAGCAACGGGTGTATAGGCCGCGCGTGACGAGAATACGGAACATAAAAGCAGCAAAGGCAGAAAGAAACGCAATCCCTTTGAAGTAAAACTTCTTTTCATGATCTGGTAATTTACTATGGTTAAGAAATACTGATCATCCTCCTGCTGTGTGCAGCGTTCTCTCTGGCAGGAAATAAATCAGTGACGTATAGAATAATACGCCGATTACCCTTCGTGGAAGAGAAGATAGCTGCTGTGTAAGAAACAGCAAAAGGGTAATCGCAATAAATGTACAGACAATATTTTATTTTTTCGCAACTTTTATGATCTTTCCAGAAACTTGTAGTGGATCAGGATGCAGGTGCGGCTAGAATGTAGAAAGGGCTGCGTTACTGCAGCCCTTTCTATAGCGAAATCAGATTTGCCTTAGTGTACCTCCTCTCCAGGTTTCGCGGGTACTGTCTGTGGAATGAAGTCATTGCCGTTGCCATCGTCTTTATAATCATAGGGCCAACGATGAACTTCAGGTATTTCTCCAGGCCAGTTCCCGTGACCTGGATTGATAGGAGTAGTCCACTCCAAAGTTGTAGCGCCCCAGGGGTTTGGATGAGTTACTTTCCTTCCACGGAACATGCTGACGAAGAAGTTAAATACAAACAGCAATTGTGCAAAGAATACTACTATTACAACGATAGAAATGAATGCATTCAGTCCTTCGAATTGTTTAAATGATTCCCAGGCGCTGTAATCATAATACCTGCGGGGCATACCGGCTGCACCTTCGTAGTGCATTGGCCAGAAAATCAGGTAAGCTCCAATGAACGTAAGGAAGAAGTGCAGGTACCCTAAAGTATTGTTCATGAATCGTCCAAACATCTTCGGGAACCAGTGATAAATACCTGCGAACATTCCGAAGAAGGCAGATACTCCCATTACGATGTGGAAGTGTGCCACCACGAAGTACGTATCGTGCAGGTGAATATCCAGTGCAGAGTTACCTAGGTGAATACCTGTAAGTCCACCAGAGATGAACATAGATACGAAGCCAAGTGCAAATACCATAGGTACATTAAACCTGATATTACCTCTCCATATCGTCGTAAGCCAGTTGAATACTTTTACTGCAGACGGAACCGCAATCAGAAGCGTCAGGAGTACGAAGATGGATCCAAGGAATGGACTCATACCGGATACGAACATATGGTGAGCCCAAACCAGGAACGCCAATGTTGTGATACCGATAAGAGAAATGATCATTGCGAAGTAACCGAAGATTGGTTTTCTGCTATGGGTAGAAAGAATTTCGGATGCCATACCCATACCTGGCAGCATGATGATGTATACTTCGGGGTGACCCAGGAACCAGAACAAGTGCTGATAGAGGATAGCAGAACCACCTACGTGAGGAAGTGCCTTACCACCAATAAAGATTTCAGACAGATAGAAAGAAGTTCCGAAGTTGCGGTCAAAGATCAGAAGTACAAAGCCTGAAAGTAGTACAGGGAAAGATAGTACACCCAGTACAGCCGTAAAGAGCAGAGCCCAGATGGTGAGCGGCATACGAGTCATGCTCATCCCTTTTGTCCTCATATTCAGGATGGTAGAGATATAGTTCAGACCACCGAGCAACGAGGAAATCACGAACAATGCCATACTTATCAGCCACAGATCCATTCCTACACCGGAACCGAGAGATGCTTCTTTCAAGGCACTCAATGGCGGGTAAGTAGTCCAACCACCAGAAGCGGGTCCTGTTTGCACGAAAAGGGAAGCAAACATTATGACGCTGGCGACAAAGAAAAACCAGTAAGACAGCATGTTCATAAATGGTGACGCCATGTCACGAGCGCCAATCTGCAGAGGAATCAGTAGGTTCGCAAAAGTTCCACTCAAACCAGCTGTAAGTACAAAGAACACGAGGATAGTACCATGCATGGTAACAAGTGCATAGTAGAACTCCGGATCCAGCTTACCGCCTTTTGCCCAGCCGCCCAGGAACTTCTCCATAATCGGGAAATTCTGTTCAGGAAAACCAAGCTGAAGGCGGAAAAACACGGAGAATAATGCTCCGATAATCGCCCAGATAATTCCCGTTACAAGGAATTGCTTGGCAATCATCTTGTGATCCTGGCTGAAGATATATTTCGTAATGAAATGCTGTTCATGATGATCATGATCATGATGACCAGTATGCCCTTCGTGCGTATGGGCTACATTAGGACCTTGAATTATTACGTTACTCATTTTTCACTTTTGTTATTTCCCGGCATTCCGGAAGATTACTTCATCGTTATTGCTGATACACTGTCTTGTTGTGGCTGACCATTGGCAGGAGCTTCAGGTTCTGCCGGCTGATTCATCATTTCATAGTATGACTTCTGCGACTTCAACCAGGCAGCGTGCTCCTCAGGTGTCTCAACGATAATGGTTCCACGCATCGCATAGTGACCACTTCCACACATCTGGTCACAGGAGATTTCATAAACGAAATCGGGGTTGCCTGTCATCTCCTTCATTTGCTTCGTAGTGTAAAGCGGCGTGAACCAGATTGTAGTAATGATACCTGGAACAGCATCCATTTTCATCCGGAAGTGTGGCAGACCCACGTCATGGATTACATCGCGAGACCCAATAATCATTTTCACAGGCTTGCCGACTACAAGATGCACCTCACCGTTTTCAGCAATGATGTCATCCATGTTCGCTCTGTCATTCCAATCAAGACCTAAAACATTGTTCGCGTCATTGATCTTCCTGAAGTCTCTCGTACCGAGCACATTGTCCTGACCGGGATACCTGATAATCCAGTTAAACTGCTTTCCGACGATTTCAACTACCTGCGAATCCTTTGGTGCCTCCGAAGTCATAGTAAACCAGCTGCGGAGACCTATAGCTACAAGTGACGCCATCGCAATAGCAGGAATGGTAGTCCAGATAAGTTCAAGTTTGTTGTTATGAGGGTAGAAAAAAGCAGTACGTTTCTCAGTCGACTGATAGCGAAAGGCAAACCAGAACAACAACCCCTGAGTAAGGAAGAACACGATACCAGTGACAATGGTAGTCACCTTATACATGGCGTCGTACTTTTCTCCATGATCTGAAGCTGCTATAGGGAGCATCTTATCCATCAGGTACATATGGCATTCATAGATACCCCAAACACCGAGGACAAACATTGCTACCATGAGCCAGGCTATAGTCCTGTTAGTTTGACGTTCTACTTTCTCTCTGCCTCTGAGTATCGCTGCATACTCACTTGCCTTAGCAATCTGGTATATGATAACAAAGACCAGAAGTATTAATACTATTATTAAGAATCCCGACATGGTCAGTTTGGCTTGTATTTACTAATTAGTTTTTATTCAATTACTATATACTTCGTCTCTAGCTCTGATGTATTAAAGCTTCCTTCAGCAACGGGTGATTATTTGGTACAAGGGAAGCCTTAGTAAGAGTCTTCGAAACAGTAAACATCAATATTCCTGCAAACCCTGCAAAGATACCCAGTTCATACCAGCTCAGGTGCCAGTGCTCACCAAGTGGACCCGGCATTGTCATGATGTAGAAATCTAGCCAGTGACCGAAGATGATGACCATTGCCATGAAAGAAACTGTGAAATAGTTCCTCTTGCTCGGCCTTGACATCAGTATCAGGATCGGCAATACAAAGTTGATGATAAACACCGCATACCAGATAAGGCTATAAGGTCCCTGCTGACGAATCTTGTAGTAGGTAGTTTCCTCAGGAATGTTACCATACCAAATCAGCATATACTGTGCAAACCAAACATAGGTCCAGAAGATGCTGAAGGCAAACATAAACTTACCGAGATCATGGACATGTTCTTTAGTTACTATTTCGAGGTTGCCCTGGTTTTTAAGATGCACTACAAACAGGAGGATTACTGACATCCCACTTACAAATGCACTGGCAAATGTGTACCAACTGTACATTGTTGAGTACCAGTGAGCATCAATGCTCATCAGCCACATCCATGGAGTGATGCTCATCTGAGTTAACGCGTAAACCAGAAGGAACAATGCTGACCATACAAGAGAAGTCCAATAAATCTTAGTACTATTCTTAGGCGCTTTTTCAATCGCCAGAGAAATAGACCTGAATTTCACGCCAAAGTAAGACCACAAACCGATTGTTACCAATGTGATGATCACAAACATTGTAGAGTTCAGGAACGGGCTTTTACCCTCCAGGATTTTGTCACCTTCGGGATGGGTCCAGTGGTAGATTGGATTATGTCCATCTATTTCAAAACCAAATACGGTAAGTAGAAGTACGATGGCAGCGATAACGCCGAACACCCATACATTAGCTCCGATTGCTTCGGGAACTCTTTTATAAGCTACAATCCACCCCCCTTGTGCAAGCGCTGCTGCAGCCTGTACAAAAATGCTTACGACGGTGATCAAAAGAAAGAACACACTATTGTGCACCAAAACGATCCAGAACCTGGTTCTGTTTGCATGCATCAGTTCATGATCAGGATTATGATCCATTGCCAGTGTAAATACACCGATTAGCAAGGTGGCAATACCAATCAATATCAGCACGAGACTTGTCGTTCTTAATCGTGCTGGTATCTCGAAACGTTCGTTCATTGGTTAACTTTTATTGAAAATATTATTATTGTCTTTACCTATTCCTTTTAATGCTGTGCATCATTTGCCTCCGGCATGCCCTGAGCCTGTGTTGTATCTGCCAGATGAGGACGAATAGTCGACCTGTCTCTGAGACTGTCAGGCTTTGGACTGGTTGCAGCAAACATGAATGGTCCACCGCCATTTTCAGATTGCACCTTCTTAATATAGGCGATCACCTGCCAACGCTCCTTAACATCGAGTTGGGCTGCGTAAGATCCCATAGCATTTTTGCCAAACTTCACGGCTGCATACATCATCCCTTCAGACATGTTGAGATATTTGCCGTCCAGAAAATTTGCAGGCATAGACGCAAACTTTCCGCTTGCGAACAGAGGTCCCTGCCCGTCCAGCTTTTGCCCGTGACAGATACCGCAATAGATGTCGTAAAGTCTTTTTCCTTCCTGAAGTTCAGCCTCTGTAAAGCGAAGGTCAGTAGTGAATGCTTTATAGGCATTGGTATCACCTTCTACAAGATGGTCGGGAAGCGCATGGCCACGGGCAATAGTTCCTGTAACAGGAAGTCTGCTTGTCTGGCTGTCAGCGAATACAGGATTGGCAGTATAAGCATCGTAAGCAACAGAATAGGTCATATCCGGCGCATATATCCTTCCGGGATCGCGATGCCTGCTCCCGTTCTGGTTACATGCAGTAACTCCCAGACCTACTACCAGGCTTGCTATTAC
>JAFAAT010000084.1 GCA_023426425.1 Bacteroidota bacterium
GCCATGGAAAGCCTGCAGGAACTAAACCCCAGTAAGGACACAGCATCAAATGCGCAGATCATGTTTCTCGCGCTGCATGCTTCTGGTTTGACGCTGATACCGGTAAGTATCATTGCTGCCCGCTCGGCACTGCGTGCTGAGAACCCAACTGATATCTTCATACCCTGCATGATTGCCACCTTTGCTGCAACGATTGCGGCCATGTTCATCGTATCCTTCAAGCAAAAAATCAATGTGCTGCAGCCAGTCATCATCGCGTGGATAGGAGGCATTTCTGCAGTCATAGCATTGCTTGTTGTTTACCTGACTACATTGAATACAGAGGGCGTTCAAACTTTTTCAGCAGTCCTCAGTAACGGGTTGATACTGGCTATCTTTTTACTCATAATTGCCGGTGCGGTATATAAGAAGATCGATGTCTTCGACGCATTTATTGCAGGAGCTAAGGGTGGTTTTGAGGTGGCGGTGAAGATTATCCCCTACCTGGTGGGTATGCTTGTGGCTATAAGCATGTTACGCACCAGCGGCAGCTTCGATGTGGTGATTAATGGTATGAAGAGCCTGTTTGCTGCAATGGGTACTGACACCCGTTTTGTGGATGGTATTCCTACTGCACTTATCAAGCCAATGAGCGGAAGTGGCGCCAGGGGTATGATGATAGACACCATGAAGACCTTTGGGCCTGATTCCTTTGCCGGGCGGTTGTCCTGTGTGTTGCAGGGATCTTCTGATACAACCTTCTATGTAATCGCAGTTTATTTTGGTGCGGTGTCCATCAGGAATACGCGTTATTCCATTGGCGCCATGCTACTTGCTGATCTGGTAGGCATTATTACCTCTATCATCCTGGCTTACCTATTCTTTGGCAGTGGCACCTGATTCTTAGCCAGTTCTCGTCATGGAACGATGTTTTAGCATGTAGCTGATCAAACCATCATCTATGAATCAGAACTCTTCAGTGGGTCCTAAACCCAGCATCAATGTAGATGTTCCGGAAAGAATCCTTTCAGTAACAGCCGGTTCCCTTCTATTTCTGAATGGCCTTAAACATTTTGGCCTTGTACGCATGGCTTTAGGTGGCTTCCTGCTCTATCGCGGGATATCGGGACACTGCCCCGGATACAGTGCTATGGGAAAACCGCATCTGCCAGACCCGGTGAAGAATATCAATATCAGAACTACGGTTGCTGTTAACCGTCCACGCAATGAAGTATTCAACTTCTGGCGCAAGCTGGAAAACCTGCCCCGGTTTATGGAGCACCTGGAATCGGTGAAGGAAATTGATGACCGTACCTCACATTGGGAGGCCAGGATACCCGGTGGGCTGGGCACCATCAGCTGGGATGCTGTGATTGTGGAAGAACATGAGAACAGCTTTATTGGCTGGAACTCGCTTCCCGGGGCTACGGTGGAGAATGCGGGCAAGGTGGAATTCCGCGAGTTGGGCGACGGATGGACAGAGCTTTACGTAGTAATCACTTACCGCGCTCCCATGGGTGCTGCCGGTCAGGGCCTTTCCGCACTCCTCAACCCGGTATTCGAAAAGATCATCAGAAGCGACATACAAAATTTCAAGCGCTTCGTGGAAAGGGGTGGAATGTCAACACAAGAGGGACTATCCTCCGGTAAGAACATTCACATCACCTAAGGCAGGAAGGAAATCTTTGAGATGTATTGATCTTCGGGGTGAGCAGGGTTAGCCGGGTAATGTGTAATGGTGTCTGTCTGTGCCAGAATGTTTCCCTGCTTGTCCATGATCTTGAGGTCAAAGTTTGGGCTTTCCGTACTCATGGCGAACAGTGTCACATGTACCCCTGTTAGCACAGTCGCAGGTATATTGTAGAGGCCTGTATCCACCAGTACTGTATCTTTCCCTATGTTGCCGGTCTTTTCTTCGCTTACCACAGCGCGCATCAGGTTGACAAGCAGATTTGAGTCGCTGGTCTGGATGCGGTAAATAACCTCTTTGTAGGTGTCGTGTTTGGCAAGCGATTCCTCCTTAGAGCATGAATAGAGTCCAAGAACGCCGATACAGATAGCTGCAAACTTTTTCATTCCTTCTGTTTTAGTTGCGGGGTGACCGTAAAGCTAATAAAAATGCCGACGACAATACCCAAACCTGATAGTTTTGACAGAAAGCAGAACAGATAGGTGCACAAAACGGCAAATCAGGGCCGATTTGAGGTGCATTGTTCAAATGAGCGTCTCTCAAACTGTTAAATATGTAGTTTAAATAACCTATTTGTTACAAGTTGGGCTTTGGTTGAATATATTCTTGCTTTTATGCACGGTTTTTTGCTTAAATTCACTGTATGCAATTCCTAAGACCCATTTTGTTGTTTTCTCTTCTTTGCTCCTTTGCGTCAGCGAAGGCTGAAGAGTGGCATTTGAAAAAGGAAGAAGACGGCATTAAGGTGTATACGGGAACGAGCCCCAAACCGAATATCAAAGCCGTCAAAGTAGAGTGCGAGATTAATACAAGCCTCTCAGCGTTGGCTGCTTTACTATTTGACGCAAAGGCGCATGAGCAGTGGATATACAACACCAGCATCTCTTATGAAGTAGAGCGGCTGAACAAACAGGAGCAGATTTACTATTCAGAGCTTGAAATGCCCTGGCCTCTTTCTAACCGGGATATTGTCATTCACCTCAAGGTAGAGCAGGACGCTGCGACTCATGTGATGACAGTGACTGCTACTGCCACGAAAGGTTATGTGAAAGAAATAAAAGATAAAGTCCGTGTGGTCTCTTCGCAGGCCATCTGGAAGGTTACTCCACTTGCAGCTGACAAGGTTAAGATTGATTATGTTGGATGGGCAAACCCAGGCGGGATAGTGCCCGGTTGGGCTGTGAACCTGGTGGCGACTAAAGGTCCTTTCGAAACTTTCAAACGTCTGCGTACGCTGGTTACTAAACCCGTTTATCAGGCTGCCAATGTAAGCTTCATCAAAGATTTCAAACAACCGGGCTAACAGTCGCTGAAGCTACTCCAGTAGCAGTCTATGGCGTCTGTGATCATATGCAGCACCAGTCCCAGTGCCGGCAGGTGTGTCTTTCTGAAGAACAAGCCAATCATGTATACAGCACAGGCCCAGTAACTATGTAGCGGGTGAAAGCCAATGCTACATCTGCAGGGGTCGAATACCGGGGTTGCGAGGAAATGGTCTAGGTCCACCAGCATGGTGGCGAGCAGAATCAGGTATGCCCTTCGCCATTGAGATCTGAAGAAAAACCAGGCAATAATTCCGGGGAAGATGAGGTGCAGGAAATAGTGAACAAGGGTCTGCAGCATCTGTCTAATTTAAGGAATCACAGGAAGTTTCCACCTCATTTACAGGCCAATCATTTTTGTAGCAGCCCTATTTCGTTCTGTGTGTGGTGCAACTTAGGTATTCCCTATGAATTTTCAAACACATCAAACCAGCTAGTCGGCAGCAAACGCTATTGTTGAGAGCAGGGCATTTTCAGCCTGCCGTGAATCCAGTCGTGTGTGTTGAACCACCACAGGTACATCTGAAATGATCACACTTGCAAAGTCCGTGTCGGTCGGCACAGGTTCAGGATCTTTCAGATCATTGAAGCGCAAATGGAGCGTACGCTGAGCGGGAACTTCTACCCGGTATGGGCCAGCGGGATCTCTGTCTTTGAAGAAGATAGTTAGTTCAACTTTGGCAGCCCTTACACCTGTATTCAGAATACAGGCAGTTTCATGACTTGTCATCTGCGGCGCGGGACCCGTACTGCCTGAAGGGATATAGCCTTCTGCTATGGCCCAGATTTTTTTTCCTATTGCTTGCATACCTGTGTGGCTTTAGTTCTTTGCCTGAGGATGCTAAATAACCATACCCCAGTTTTTCCATCCACACGGGGGTTATTCTTTGTCTATCAGTGTCCATGTTCGTTCCCGCACTATTCCGGCATCAGTTTCACTCCTGTCTGGCTGCTAACCTTACCCAGGTGATGCTCTTCATTCCATTTGAGACACCACCCAGTCCATCAGTTTCTTTTTATGAAAAGCAAACCAAAGCTCCCGAAAAGACCCTGAATTGTGCACCTGTTGTTTGAAGTTGGCAAATGGCTTCCTTCCTTCTAATGCCTGTATCAGCCTCGCTTGTACTTCCCTGTCACTTACCTCGTTCTCTACAAATTCTTGCATGACAAGAAAGCTTTCCCTGGAAGGCATAGAATGAATTTCACGGTATGCAGAAGGATTTTCCTCTACCAAATCAACAGCTTCTTCCCAGTCTGCAAACTCCATCGTATCGAAACGGAGCGGATCAGGAAAACTGACGAGTGTCCCTGTCTCTTTGTGAAGATAACAGGCAAACCCTGAATCCAATTTCTCAGCAATTTCCGCTAAAAGCGCTTCTGTAAGTTTTACCATATTGACGGGATTGAAAGCACAAAAATTCTTACTTCCGTGAGTGAATCAGTCTGCAAATACCTCATCAAGATCCAGCACAAACCCAGGCAGGACAGATGTAGTGACCTGATCGCCGAAGGTTAGTAGTCTTTGTGCCTGAAATTTACCTTGATCATTCAGCACATATTTCAAAAAGGTCTTTTCCTCAGGATGGATGATCCAGTACTCCTTCACGCCCGATTCTTCATAGACTTCAAACTTAAGTTGTAACTCTTTCCTGTTATTACTTCTTGAAAGTATTTCAACTACAATATCCGGTGCTCCAATACAGCCTCTGTCGTCCAGCTTGGCAGGGTCACAAATTACACATAGGTCGGGCTGCACAACAGTAATGATATCCTGATCGCGCTTGCCTTTACGGGGCAGCCGGACATCGAAAGGCGCAGTGAACACTTTGCATGCCTGGTCATGAAGAAAACCATACAGCCTGTAATTGACTCTTTGCGAAATCTCCTGATGCCGTACACCCGGTGCCGGCGACATCCGGAACACCTTTCCTTTGATAAGCTCAAAACGCTCCTCTATTGTCCAGCGGAGATAATCTGCATAGGTATAGCTCTGTGAAAAATCTGGTTCGTGAACTTCCATAAAAGCCTTTCTACAAAAATAATCTAATTTTAGGGTACACCATGGCGGCGCGCCATCGGTACCAACTTATTATAACAGCCCGATCAAAATGCCTTTAACTATGTTTGTGTCTGTTCTTTTTCTCATCATTGGTGTCAGATGTCTTATAGCTGGTTTGCTCCCCGAATCCTCAAAACTTCGTCCTGTCTTCACTGCTCCGATGCATTACAGCAGAAGACATAATCTAATGCTTGGCTTTGTACTCCTGGGTATCGCACTCTGGATGTTCCTAAACAGGGAGCAGTAATAGTATTGACCCCATTCCTCTGACTTAAAATCAGCAACATCGCCTCAGATCTTCGGAATCATCATCGGCAGTAAATACCAGCAAAAGACAGAGATCAGCACAGCCGCCACCAGATTCATCACGAACCCTGTAAGTACCATATGCCTCAAGCGGAGTCTGCCACTTGCAAAGACGATTGCATTCGGCGGCGTACCCATAGGCAACATTCCCGCACAGCTGGCGCCCAGTGTCATGGCGAGTCCCAGTTGCAGTGGGTTAGTCCCCAGTGCCTCAGCCATGCCAGCTATTACGGGAGCAAACACAATTACCTGCGCAACATTGCTCATCACTTCACTGATAAAGATGGAGACAAGTGTAATCACCAGAATCAGTAAAAATCCCTCCTCTGCACCCGCAGCAATAAAACTACCCAGCCGTTGCACAAGCCCTGCCTGTTCCAGCTGACCTGCCAGTGCAATACCTCCACCAAAGAGGATCAGGATTCCCCAGGCCAAATCCTTTGTATCCGACCAGTGCAGCAGCGAACTGCTCCTGGTGGTCGAAGCGGCAGTAGCTCCGGATGGAACAATAAACAACATCACCGCCCCGGCCAATGCAATATTTGTATCATCCAGCCTGACCAGTTGTTGTGCCGCATTGATCAGGTCCTTCGTGATCCACAACAGAGCAGTGCCCACAAACACAACAAGCACCCTTTTTTCAGGAGTCGTCAGCGGGCCTAGTTTCCTTAGTTCGGTACGTACCATCTCCCCGGCTTCCCTACTATCGGATATTCTGGAGGGGTAAAGAAGCTTTACCATGACGAGGTACAAGACAGCGAGAAGAATGACCGCCAGGGGCAGACATAGTTTCATCCAGTCAGCAAATGCAAAGCTGTAACTATTGTATTCCTCCAGGAAGGCCACATAGGCTACATTAGGCGGTGTACCTATGATGGTGGATATCCCACCGAGGTTGGATGCATAAGCCACTGACAGCAGAATACAGACGGCAAGGTTATTACTGTTCCCGTTTGTTTCCCGCTGTCCCTCCATTACCGTAATCACACTCAGCGCAATGGGGTACATCATCATGGTCGTTGCGGTGTTGCTCAGCCACATACTCAAAAAGCCGGTTGCAATGATAAAACCAAGTACTATCCTGTCTCCGCTGCTTCCGGTTCGGTGCACAATACCCAATGCAATCCGTTTATGCAGATTCCACTTCTCTATTGCTAGTCCGAGCATAAATCCGCCCATGAATAGGAAGATAACGGGGTTTGCATAGGCCGCCGCAACTTCTGCTGTCCTGGCAACTCCCGTTAGCGGAAAGAGGATTAGTGGCAGCAGTGCCACCACAGGCATCGGCAATGCCTCAGTCACCCACCAGGTGATCATCAGTATGCCAACCGCAAGCACAAGGTTCCCCTGCCTGTCAAGGCCCAGCGGATCAAGCAAAAGGAAGAGACCAGCCAGCAGGATTCCGGATAATAATGCCAGGCCGCGCCTGTAGGTTTTACTGAACATATATTTTCAAGGCATTGAAGATATAGTTGAAGCACTTGCTATGCAAGACAAACGATAAAAGGCTTCCACCTCATGCCAGGCAGTGGTTGTTCACTCCTGTATTCCGAATCTCATTCGAACAATTTTTACTTTAGCAGACGATGGACGAGACTTACATCCAGAACAGGGAG